>JAEYUH010000062.1 GCA_023432725.1 Actinomycetes bacterium
CGGCGCGCCCTTGAGGAGGTCCCGGACGCCCCGGACCGCGGCCGCCAGCTGCTCGAGATCGGCCGGGCCGAGTCGCGCACCAGCGGCCGCGACCCCGTCCCGCACCTGCGGGAGGCGTACGCGCTGCTGACCGATCCGGTCGACAGGGCCGCTACCGCCGAACTGCTGGGGCGGCTGATGCTGTTCACCACCTCCGCCGAGGAGACCGCCGCCTTCGCCCGGCAGGCGATCGCGGACCTGCCGGCCGACCTGGTCGATCACCGCCGGGCGCTGACCGCCTTCGAGTACATGACCGGCTACTTCGGCGGTGGCGACCTGCGCCGGCTGGCCGAGTTGGCGCAGTACCGCGACCTCGACGTCGACCAGGCGGGCGCCCGGCAGCTGGTGGCGATGGCGGCGTGGCAGGCGGTGTGCGGCGACGGCACCGCCGAGCAGGCAGCGACGCTCGCGCTGCGCGCCCTGGCGGGACCCCAGCTGCGGACCACCGACCCCAACCTGATCTGGTTCGCCGCCGCGAACGCGCTCCAGTTCTGCGACCGCCCCGAGGCGCTTGCGATCTTCGAGCTCGCACTCGCCGACGCGCACCGGCACGGCTCGCTGTTCACCATCGCGGCGGTCAACATGTGGTTCGGCCACGCCAAGTACAACCACGGCGACCTGGCCGCCGCGGAGGAGCTGCTCCGCGCCTCGATCGAGGGCTTCACGGTGTGGGGCTACAACAACCAGGCGGTGGTGACCGCCCGCTGCTTCCTGTCGTCGCTGCTGCACGCTCGCGGCGAGGTGGACGAGGCGGTGGCCATGGTCGACGAGCTCGGCGACACCGACCCCGGCGAGAACACCACCGGGTGGTGGGCGTCCGCCCGGGCGTCGGTGCTGCTGGCCGTGGATCGCGCCGAGGAGGTGCTGCCGCTGACCGACCTGATGGCGCAGCGCGAGGCGGTCGGCGCCGACTCGAGCCGGTTGTGGCGGCGTGCCCTCAGGGCGGCAGCCCTCCACCGGCTCGGCCGGCGCGAGGAAGCGCTGGCCATGGCGGAGGAGGACGTCGCGGTGACCCGCGCCTTCGGCGCCCCCGTCCACCTCGGCCGCAGCCTGCGGGTGCTGGGCCGGATGCTCGGCGGCCCGGACGGGCTCGCCCACCTCGCCGAGGCGGCGACGGTGCTCGAGGCGTCCACCCACAAGCTCGAGTTCGCCAGGGCGCTGGAGGCGTACGGGGCGGCGCTGCGCCGCGCGGGCCAGGTCGCGCGGGCGAGGGAGCCGCTGCTGCGGGCGCTGGAGCTGGCCAGCGCCTGCGGTGTCGAGCCGATGGCCGTCCGGGTGCGCGCCGAACTGCAGGCAGCCGGCGTCCGGCCACGGCGGGACGCGATCAGCGGCATGGGCTCGCTGACCCCGAGCGAGCGGCGGGTGGTCGAGCTGGCTGCCACCGGCCGCGCCAACCGAGACATCGCCCAGGACCTGTTCGTCACCCCGAAGACCGTCGAGGTGCACCTGTCGAGCGCTTACCGCAAGCTCGGCATCCGCTCCCGGGGTGAGCTGGGCCCCGTCCTGGCCGCCGCCGGCTGAGCCCGCTTGGGGGGCGGCGCGAAAACCTTGGGGTAGGGGTTGGGGGAGGCCACCGATGCCGGGGGGCAGCCGCCGGCCGCAGGCTGAGGGCAGATCGGATCGAAAGGACCCACGATGACCCTCGTCGACAACCAGCTCGACCCAGGCCTGGCCACCGTCCTGTTTCCCGGCGACCCCGGGTGGGACGAGCACCGCCGCACCTTCAACCTGCTCGTCGACCAGCGACCGGAGGCGATCGCCCTGCCCGCCGATGAGCGCCAGGTGGCCGCCGCCGTCGGGTTCGCTCGGGCCAGGGGCTGGCGGGTGGCCGCGCAAGCCACCGGCCACAACGCCGCGCCACTGGGCGACCTCACCGGCACCATGCTGCTCAACACCTCCCGGCTGAGCGGCGTCCAGATCGACGCCGACGCCCGTCGCGTCCGGGTCGGGGCCGGGGTGCGCTGGAGCGAGGTGATCCCACGGCTCTCCGAGCTCGGACTGGCCGCGCTGCACGGGTCGTCCCCGCTGGTGGGGGTCGTCGGCTACTCCCTCGGGGGCGGGATCGGCTGGCTCTCGCGCAAGCACGGCCTGCAGTCCAGCGCCATCACCGCCGTCGAGCTCGTCACCGCCGAAGGCGACCTGATCAGGGCGGACGCCGTCCACGAGGCCGACCTGTTCTGGGCGTTGCGGGGCGGGAACGGCAACTTCGGGATCGTCACCGCGCTGGAGTTCCGGGTGTTCCCGGTCGCCGAGTTGTACGCCGGCACGATGGTCTTCCCGGCGGAGCGGTCAGCCGAGGTGCTGCGGGCCTGGACCGGCCAGCTGCCGAGCTACCCCGACGAACTCACCACCTGGGTGAGCATCCTCCACGTCCCACCGCTGCCGGAGATCCCGGAACCGCTGCGGGGCCGGTCGCTGGTGGTGGTGATGGCCGTCCATCTTGGCGGCGAGGACGAAGGCAGGCGACTGCTGGCGCCGCTGCGCGCCCTCGGCCCGGAGCTCGACCTGTTCGGCCTGCAGCCGCCGGCAGGGATCGCCGACCTGGCGATGGACCCGGCCGATCCGCTGCCGACCCGCAGCGCGACGTCTCTGCTGGACCGCCTCCCGGGGGAGGCGATCGACCAGGTGGTGGGGGTCAGCGCGGTGCCGGGGTCCCCGGTGCTGATGACGCAGTTCCGGCATGTGGGCGGGGCGCTGTCGCGTCCGGCCGCTGACGGCGGAGCGCGGGACCGGCTGGCGGGCGAGCTCTGCGTGTTCGCGGTGTCGGTGGTGCCGCACCCCGACGCCGAGGCGCCGGCCCGGGCGGGCCTCGCGGGCCTGCTGGCCGCCGTCCAGGTCGGACGTGCCGGCGCCTACCCGAGCTTCGTCGAGGAGCCGGCCGACGCCGCCGGCTTCTGGGAGGCCGACGCCTGGCAGCGGCTGCGCACCGTCAAGGCGCTCTACGACCCCAGCGACGTCTTCCGGGGCAACCACCACATTCCACCCGCCAGCTGATTGCTCGCTCCGGTTCACGGGGACGGTTCCGCGCCGGAACCGTCCCCGTCCGCGCTTCGGTGGACGGTTCTCGCCGAGGACGGCCACGAGTGTCCAGTCAGGCGACCACGGGTCCGTCCCCGGTGAGCCGAGGAACCGTCCCCGTGAGCCGAAGAACCGTCCCCGGTGAACCGGCCAGCAGGAATCCTGGGAAATGCTGCCGAATTGGCTTGACGAGGGGGCGGTGGAAGGAATAGGTTTTCTGGCTGGCCCAAGGACATGAAAGGGGGGTCCCCGTGATGATGAATCAGTGCACGTACGGCACAGTTGCCGTCGCCCGTCGTCGGGCGGCCGCCTTCCTCGGTGCCGGCGCGGTCAGCTGACCGCGGCATAGGAGAAGTCTGCCCTTTTTCGGGCCGCCTCCACGCCTCACACCACCTGTAATCCGCCTTGCAGCGTGCATCGGCACGCTCCACGACGCCGGACGCATCGCGTCCTCGTCCCCTGCATCCACACGAACCAAGGAACAACCATGTCCACTCTCGCACCGTCGCGGGGTTCGCACACGGAACTGCTGGAGCAGCCGCCGATCCGAGACCTCGCAACCACTGCCAACCCCCCGCGCGATGTCGCGCGAGCGAAGTCACCCGAACACGTCAAGAGGAAACAGACCACCACCATGAGCACCACCACCTTGTCTCCGCCCAGGGAGACGACCACCACCACCGTCCGGGTTCCGGAGACCACCGGAACCTCCACCACCACCAGCCGAGTGCAGCAGCTGCTGCAGCGGATCCTGCGCCGGCTCCGTCCGGTGCCCGGGTCGCTGCTGCCCGAGGACCACCTGGACCGCGTGCTGTACCAGTACCGCACCGTCCACCCGATGCACCTGCGCTGACCACTCAGGGCCGGGGCGGCAACGCCCCGGCCCGCCCTCACAAGGAAGACACCACAGTGACCACCACCATCGCCGCCGTCGAACTCCGACCGCTGGTAGTCCCCGCGTCCGTGGACGCCCCGGACGCCGGCGAGTTCCTCGAGCTGACCGCGGTCCGCAACCGCATCTACCGCGAGATCACCGGACACGACGACCTCGCGCTCACCCCTGCTGAGCTGCTGGCCTACTTCCGGCCCGACAGCTATGCCACCCGCTACTACTGGGTGGTGGTGCAGGACGGCCGGATCGTCGGACGGGTGAACGTCGAGATTCCGCTGGAGGCGGGATCCCGGAGCGCCTTCTGGCAGGTCGAACTGCTCCGCGAGGTCCACGGACGGGGGATCGGCAGCCGGGCCTACGAACTGGTCGAGCGGACCGCCCGCGAGCACGGCCGCACCGTCCTGCAGTCGTGGGCGCAGCATCGCGAGGCCGGGGGTGAGCGGCTCGTCCCTCCGACCGGGTTCGGCAGCATCCCTGCCGATGACCCCGCGACCCGCTTCTTCCGCAAGCACGGCTACACCCTCGAGCAGATCGAGCGGAACTCCGTGCTCGACCTCACCGGGTCCTTCGAGCGGATCGACTCGCTGTTGGCGAAGGCGCGGGAAGCCGCGGCCGGCTACCGCGTGGTCAGCTGGTTCGCGCCGACCCCGCCGGAACTCGTCGAGAGCTACGCCTGGGTGAAGTCCAGGATGTCCACCGACGCCCCGACAGCGGGCATGGAGTTCGACGAGGAGACGTGGGACGCCGGCCGGGTCGCCCTGCACGACGAGCGGGCCACCGCCGGCGGCCGCGTCCTTCACGTGGTCGCCGCCCAGCACCTCGACTCGGGCAGGTTGGTCGCGTTCAGCGAGCTGGCGATCGGGGTCGACCGCACCCGGGCCACCCACCAGGAGGACACCCTCGTCCTGAAGGAGCACCGCGGCCACCAGCTGGGGATGCTCGTCAAGTGCGAGAACCTCGTCGCCTGGCGCCGGTTCGCTCCCGAGTCGCCGCGGGTGATCACCTACAACGCCGAGGAGAACCGGCCCATGCTGGACATCAACGAGGCGATCGGGTTCGTCCCGCGCGCCTACGAGGGGGCATGGAAGAAGGTTCTTCCGCAGTGACGCCGGCCCGGGGTTCCGCCCAGCGGGACCCCGGGGAGGTCACCCGACCGGCGCTGTCTCCACGGCCGGGCCGAGCGGGGCGGGTGCGGTACGGCGAGCGTTCCGAAGGTCGCGCAGCAGCCACGGCCAGTCGGTCTGCACCGCGTCGACCCCGAGGTCGAGGATCGGTCCGTAGACCTGCTCGGGCCCCTGCTCGATGGCCAGCTCGTCGTCCAGCCCCCCGAACAGCGGCACCCCCGTGGTGAGTGTCTCGGTGTTGACGAAGCAGAACACCCCGAGGTTGTGGAACTCCTCGATGACCTCCTCGCAGAACCAGGGGTGGTGCTGCGTGGTGGTGATCAGTTCGACCCCCACCGTGTTCAGCTCCGGGTCGCCGACCGTTCGGTAGACGTCGTCGGGGGAGGCGCAGATCGGGACGAACGGGAACTTCACCCCGAACTCCCGCAGCCGGCCCAGCGCGATGTCCTCCCAGGCCGGGCACTTCAGGATCAACTGGTCGGTCATGTTCAGCCCGCGCAGCGCGCGCAGGAGCTGCGGCCACCGCCACCAGGAGCGGTCGAGGTTGAACAGCGGCCCGCCCCGGAACGATTCCAGCAGCGGCAGCAGCCGCTCCACCGGAGCCTTCCGACCGGGGCGGTCTACCCAGATGTGGGAGGTGTTGTCGATCTCGGCGGCGCTGAGGGTCTGGATGTTCGCGTCGAAGCCGAGCAGTTCGGACTCGTAGCCGTCATGGAAGCAGAAGAACTCGCCGTCCCTGGACGCTGAGACGTCGAGTTCGACCACATCGGCGCCGCTGAGCACGGCGGCCTTCACCGCCAGCGCCGTGTTGTCGGCGATGCTGCCGTGCCCGCTGCCGCGGTGGGCCACCACCAGCACGCCGACCTCATCGAGTCGGGCATTGATGCGGGCATTCAGAGCCGCGAACTTCGGCTGTCCAAACACTTCGCACCTCCTCAGCGGCACGGCGCCGCGGGGGCGTCGGCGCCGACATCAGGTCGGATCATAGCCAGCGCACGGGCGCCCCAAACCGGGCGTGGGTGGGGCTGCACGGACGTCCGTGGACGCCGCACACCGGGCCACTGGTCGCTGTCCACACCCTTGTGGGAGCGCATTGCTGTACCGTTCGCCGCTCAGCCTCGTTCCTCGAGCGGGACGTAGTCGCGCAAGGTCTCGCCGACGTAGACCTGGCGCGGGCGGTTGATCTTGGTGGCCGGGTCGCTGAACTGCTCGCGGAAGTGCGCGATCCAGCCCGGCAGGCGTCCCAGGGCGAACAGCACCGTGAACATGTTCTGCGGGAAGCCCATCGCCTCGTAGATCAGCCCCGTGTAGAAGTCGACGTTCGGGTAGAGCTTGCGCTCCTGGAAGTAGGGGTCGGCCAGCGCCGCCTCCTCCAGCGCCACCGCGATGTCGAGCAGCTCGTTGGTGCCCGTCAGATTGCGCAGGATGGCGTCCGCATGGCGCTTCACAATGGCGGCTCGCGGATCGTAGTTCTTGTAGATCCGGTGCCCGAAGCCCATCAGCTTCGTGGTGTCCTTCTTGTCTTTCACCTTGTTGACGTAGGCCTGGACGTCGCCGCCCTCGTCACGGATCCCCTGCAGCATCTCGAGGACGGCCTGATTCGCGCCGCCGTGCAGGGGGCCGGAGAGTGCCGACACCCCGGCCGCGACCGAGACGTAGATGTTCGCCCCGGACGAGCCGACCATCCGCACCGTCGAGGTGGAGCAGTTCTGCTCGTGGTCGGCGTGCAGCACCAGCAGGACGTCCAGCGCCCTGGTGATCTGGTCGTCGAACGGGTAGGGCCCGGTCGGCAGTCCGAAGGACATCCGCAGGAAGTTCTCGATGTAGGACAGCGAGGCGTCGGGGTAGAGGAAGGGCTGGCCCACCGAGCTCTTGTAGCCGTAGGCGGCCAGCGTCGGCATCTGCCCCAGCAGCCGGTAGGTGTCGTCCTGCAGGGTCTCCTGCGGGGTCATCACCTTGCCGGTGCGGGCCGAGGCGACGAAGGTCGACAACGCGTTCAGGCCTGCGGCCAGGACGGGCATCGGGTGCGAGCGCCGCGGGAAGGAGCGGTACAGCTCGCGGAGGCGCTCATCGATGATCGTGTAGTTGGAGATCTTCGCTGTGAACTCCGCGAGCTGGCCGGCGGTCGGCAGCTCCCCGTAGAGCACGAGGTAGGACACCTCGAGGAAGCTGGACTTCTCGGCCAGCTGCTCGATCGGGTACCCGCGGTAGCGAAGGATGCCCGCCTCGCCGTCGATGAAGGTGATCGCCGAGCGACAGGAGGCGGTGTTGGCGAACCCGACGTCGAGAGTGGTGTCTCCCGTTTCGGCGAGAAGCTGACTGATGTCGTAGCCGTTGTTGCCCAGCGTCGCCGGCACCAGCGGCAGGTCGAGCCTCGTGTCATCGTGGCCGAAGACCGCGTTGGTCATCCGTTCCTCCTCCGGGTGGACCCAACCCCGCCGCCACGCGGGGACGCCTGCGGCCACCCTACACGCGGCACCCGGGGGCAAGGACACCCCATTTCACCGGATGGTGACACGGTGGACGTCCTCGTCGGGACGCCGCTGCGTGCCTGATCGGGGCCCGCAGATCCTGACAGATCACCGCCCCCGGTTCGAGCAGGTGAGACTGGTAGTTGACATCTAAATAGTTGAGAAGTACCTTGGAGTTGTTGAGAGTTCAACTTCCCGAGAGGACTACCCCCATGACCACCACCGTTGAGACCACCACCCTGACCGGCCTGACCGGCAGCTACGCCCTCGACCCCAGCCACTCCCGCGTCGGCTTCGTCACCCGCCACGCGATGATCGCCAAGGTGCGCGGCGCCTTCAACGAGGTGACCGGCTCCGCCTCCATCAACGGCGCCGACCCGGCCGCGTCCTCGCTCGAGGTCAGCATCCAGGCCGCCAGCATCGACACCCGCGACGCGAACCGTGACGGCCACCTCCGCTCGGCCGACTTCTTCGACGTGGAGACCTACCCCACGATCACGTTCAAGGCCACCGGCTTCGAGATCGTCGACGACAGCACCGTTGAGGTGACCGGCGACCTCACCATCAAGGACGTCACCAAGTCCGTCACCGTTCCGTTCGAGTTCGGCGGCTCCGCCGTCGACCCGTTCGGCAACCAGCGCATCGGGTTCGAGGGCTCGGTCGTGGTGAACCGCAAGGACTGGGGCCTCACCTGGAACGCCGCGCTCGAGACCGGCGGCGTGCTGGTCAGCGACAAGGTGACCCTGGAACTCGAGGTCTCCGCCGTCAAGGCCGCCTGACCCGGCCGCGTTCCACCGGACGCAGGCCCGCCGAGGGCCACCCCTGCACACCGAGGGCCACCCATCATGGGTGGCCCTCGGCGCGTCCGGGTAGCCCTCGACGTCACCGGTGGCTCTCGGCGGCGCGGCAACCCGGCTGCCCCGCGGGCATGGGCGCGGGTACAGTCTGGGCATGGACGCATCGGCACCGGTTGTCATCGGCTACGACGGCTCGGAGTTCGCGGACGAGGCGCTCCGCAAGGGGCTCTGGCTCGCTTCCCGGCTGGGCCTCAAGGCCCGCGTGGTGCGGGCCTGGACGATCAGCACCGCCCCCCGGCCCGCGACCTGGTCGCCGGGCTACGTGCCGCCGGTCGAGGACTTCGCCGAGGCCGTCCGCGAGCAGCTCAAGCAGCAGGTGGCTGCCCGGCTGGCCGAGTTCCCCGAGGTGGAGGTCGAGCTCGAGGTGCCCCACGGTGCGGCGGGACGCGAACTGATCCGCGCCTCAGAGCACGCGCGGGTCCTCGTGGTCGGCACCCGCGGTCTCGGCGGGTTCGCGGGCCTCCTGCTCGGGTCGGTCTCCGACCAGGTGGTCGAACACGCCAAGTGCGACGTCCTGATCAGCCGGCGCCGCGACATCGACCCGTCCCCGCCCCGCACGCTGCCGCTGGACCGGGCCTTCCAGGACCAGGCCGACGACTGACCCTCGCCGGGGCACCGTCCCCGGGTAGGGTGGACCGCCCGCGAGGCAGGAGGCGTCCGATGGCTGAGGAGTTCCGGCACAACCCGGAGGAGCAGAGCTTCGAGGCGTGGCTGGACGGCCAGCTGATCGGGGAGGTCACCTACACCCTGCGCGGCGACGTCGCCTCCTTCGACCACACCTTCGTCGAGCCGGAGCATCGGCACCTGGGGGTGGCCGGTCGGCTCGTCCAGTACGCCTTCGACTCCGTCCGGGAGGCGGGCCAGTGGCGGATCCGGGCCGTCTGCCCCTATGTCACCGCCTGGAGCCGTCGCCACCCCGAATACCACGACCTGCTGGTCGGCCGCGACGACGCGATCACTCCAGCGGGGTGACGTCCACCGCCACGGTGGGGCTGGACGAGGCCGCCTCGGTGTACACCACGCCGCGCAGCGGAGACACATCGGTGAAGTCCCTGCCCCACGCCGTGACGATGTAGCGGGAGTCGGCGAACTGGGCGTTGGTGGGGTCGATGTCGATCCAGCCCAGCACCGGCGACAGCACCGACACCCAGGCGTGGGTGGCGTCCGCACCCTGCAGCTTGTCGGCACCCGGCGGTGGCGCGGTCTCGAGGTAGCCGCTGACATAGCGGGCCGGCAGCCCCGCCGCCCGCAGGCAGCCGACCGCGAGGTGCGCGAAGTCCTGGCACACCCCGGCGCGCAGGTCGAGCAACTCGTCGAGCGTGGTCACCACCGAGGTGGCGCCGTTGTCGTACCGGAACCCGTCGTGGATCGCGGTGGCGAGCCCGACCAGCGCGTCACCCAGCGGGCGGTCGGGGTGCAGCAGATGGGCGGCGAACCCGCGCACGGCGTCGTCCACCGCCACCAGCGGCGAGGGCAGCGCGAAATCGGCCAGCAGCACGGGGTCGGTCTGGTCGGCCAGTTCCCGGGCGGCCTGCGCCACGGTGTGCCGGTTCAGCCCCTTCAGGTCAGGGACGGGCCAGTCGACCTCCACGCGGCTGCGGCAGACGACCTTGAACTCGGTGTGCGGCTCCCGGCTCTCCAGGTAGGTGGAGTGGTTGCCGAAGTAGTCCAGGTGCTCCGAGACCTGGTCGGGCTCGGGGGTGACGTGCAGGTCGCTGGCCAGCACCACCTGCCACTCG
>JAEYUH010000076.1 GCA_023432725.1 Actinomycetes bacterium
CGCTGGAGGTGTTCGCCCGCAGCTTCTTCGCCGATCCGCGCGAGTTCTCCGGCGGTGAACTGCTGGCGATGTTCCACACCTACTTCCTCGGCTCGGCCGAGGGGCTGCTGTTCGACGTCCCCGACGATGACTACGACACCGCGCTGTGGAGCCCGCTGGCCGGGTACCTGGACGGACTCGGCGTCGAGATCCACACCGGCGTCACCGTCGGCGAACTCGCCGCCCGGGACGGCGGCGTGGTCGCCGTCCACGACGGCGGGGAGGTCGCGGCGGACGCAGCTGTCCTCGCGCTCGACACCGCAAGCCTGCAACGGGTGGTGGAGGAGTCGGCCTGGCTGGGGGACGCCGCCTGGCGCGACCGGGTGGCGCGGCTGCGGGTGGCGCCGCCGTTCGGGGTCGGCCGCCGCTGGCTCGCCAGACCGCAGCCCGACGTCCCGCCCTTCCTCGGCACCAGCGGCTACGGCCCGCTCGACAACGTCTCGCGGCTCGACGCCTTCGAGGCGGGGGCGTCGAGGTGGGCGGCCACCACGGCGGGCGCCGTCGTCGAGGTGCACGGCTACGCGCTCTCCGACCCGTCCCCTGCCACCGCCGACCGGCTGTGGCAGGAGGCGGAGCGGGTGGCGCCGTCGCTGGCCGGGGCGCCGGTGGTCGCCCAGGAATGGCTGATCGAGCAGGACTGCCCGCTGGTCGACACCACCCCGTGGGGGCAGCGCCCGACGGTCGCCACCCCCGACCCGCGGGTGGTGCTGGCCGGCGACCTGGTGCGCTGCGAGCTGCCGGTCGCGCTGATGGAGCGGGCTGCCACCACCGGCTGGCAGGCAGCCAACCAGCTGCTGGCCGGCTGGGGCCGCCGTGGCACCACCTTGTGGTCACCGCCGCTGCGGGGGCTGCTCGCCGCCGACCTGCGCTGAGCCCGGCGGGCGACCTCCCGGCGTGGGCCGGACGATCGGGCGCGGTGCACTAGCCTGACTCCTCGGGCAACCCCGGACGGAAGCGGCGAGAAGAATCAGATGAGCACCACCCAGTCATATCCCAGGAGCGTCACAGGGGCCCGCAACGGCGACCTGGTGGTGTTCGGCGCGAACGGGTTCGCGTTCGCGTCCTGGATGTCGCGGGTGCCCGACGTGAAGGACCTGCTGGGGCTCACCCCCGGCAGCCTCAGCATCCTGCTGCTGGCGGTCTCCGCGGGTTCAGTGCTCGGCCTGCCGGTAGCGGGACGGGTGGCGCACCGGATCGGCGCCGACCGCACCGTGCGGGTCGGGATGGCGCTGGCGCTACCCGGGATCGTGCTGGCCGCGCTGGCGGCGCAGGCGCAGGCGCCGGTCTACCTGGTGATGCCCGGGCTGTTCCTGCTCGGGCTGGGCAGCGGGGTCTGGGACGTCGCCCAGAACCTCGAGGGCACCATCGTGGAGCGGGCCCTCGACAAGGCGATCATGCCGTGGTTCCACGCCGCGTTCAGCGGCGGGACGGTGGTGGCCGCGCTGGTCGGCGCCGCCATGACCTGGTTGCGGGTCCCGATCCCCGTCCACATCGCCGCGGTCGCCGTGGTGTGCGCGGTGGCCGGCTGGTGGGGCACCGCCCGGTTCCTGCCCGCCTACGACGACGCCGCTGCCGGCGCCGGCGGGGCAATGGCGGCCGCGCCGAAGGCCAGGTCGGCTTGGCGCGAGCCGCGCACCCTGTTGATCGGCCTGATGGTGCTGGCGGCCTCCTTCGCCGAGGGGACTGCGAACGACTGGATGGCGGTCGCCTTCGTCGACGGCCACAACCTCGACAATGCGCTCGGCGTGGTGGCCCTTGCGGTCTTCTTGTCCTTCATGACCGCCGGACGGATCCTCGGCACCGGCCTGCTCAACCGTTACGGCCGGGTGCCGGTGCTGCGCGTCATGTTCGGGGCGGCCATCGTCGGCTGTCTGCTCGTGGTCTTCGGCAACCCGGTCGTCGCCTTCATCGGCGCGGCGGTCTGGGGGGTCGGGGCCAGCCTCGGCTTCCCCGTCGGCATGTCCGCGGCCGCCGACGACCCGGCCCGCGCGCCGCTGCGAATCAGCGTGGTGGCCACCATCGGCTACCTCGCCTTCCTCGGCGGGCCGCCGGTGCTCGGCCTGCTCGGTGACCAGGTCGGGGTGCTGCGTGCGCTGCTGGTGGTGGGAGCGATGTCCGTCCTCGCGCTGCTGGTAGCCCCGATAGCGAAGCCCGAGCAGCCCTAGCGGCTCGCGCGACGGTTTCCGGCGGCTCAGCCCCGCTCGAGGTCCACCATGGTGGGGCAGCGGAAGCCGACCGGCGCCGACAGCCCGACCTGGTTCATGTGGCGCACCACAATGCCAAGGGCGCGGGGCAGCGAGGTCTCGGTGTAGGTCACGCCCTGCTCGGCGCAGTGCTGGCGGACCAGGCGGCGTGCCCGGAACAGGTGCGGGCGCGGCATGCTGGGGAAGAGGTGGTGCTCGATCTGGTAGTTCAGGCCGCCCATCAGCACCGTCATCCACCAGCCGCCCGAGACATTGCGCGACGTGAGCACCTGCTTGTCGAGGAAGCTGAGCTTGGCATCGGCCGGGACGATGGGCATGCCGATGTGGTTCGGGGCGAAGCTCGCCCCCATGTAGACGCCGAAGACGGCGAGCTGCACGCCGAGAAAGGCGAAGGCCATTCCGATCGGCAGGAGCCAGAACAACAGGCCGAGGTAGATCACGCTGCGGGCGCCGAGCATCACCAGTTCGAGCGCCCTGCCCTCGACGCGTCCCTTGCCGAACAGCCCGCGGAACGACGCCTGGTGCAGGTCGAGGCCGGCGAGCAGCAGCAGCGGGAAGAACAGCCAGCCCTGACGCCGCACCACCCAGGCCCGAAGGCCGGTGGTGCCGGCGGCGTCCTCGGGGAGGAAGGAGACCGTGCCCAAGGCGATGTCCGGGTCCTTGCCGACCCTGTTGGGGTTGCCGTGGTGGCGGGTGTGCTTGTTCATCCACCACGAGTAGCTGATCCCCACGAAGAGGTTGGCCAGCACCCGTCCTAGCCTGTCGTTGGCCGGGCCGGAGGCGAGCACCTGGCGGTGCGACGCCTCATGGCCGAGGAAGGCGAACTGGGTGAAGATCACGCCCAGGGCCGCGGCGATCAGCAGGCTGAACCAGGAGTCCTGCAGCAGGATGACCCCGGTCATCGCGCCCGCCAGGGCAGCGACCAGACCGGCGAAGAGCGCCAGGTAGAACCACCGGGTGCGGTTGTTCAGTCCCGCACTCCTGACCGCATGGGAGAGTGCGGTGAACGACTGGGTCCGTTTCGCGAGGTCGGCCCGGACGGCGTCCCTGCGAGAGGTGGGGGGTGTCGACAGGAGAGTTTCGGGGATCATCTCGGTGGTCGCTTTCCGCCGGTCTCCAGCAGCAGCATCCAGAGCGGAAACGTCCAACCAGCACTCTCCACAGTACCCGCCCGAACCGGTCGCCAATCTGCGGCTCCGGTGGCAATTGTCCTCTGCGCGTCCGCATCGGCCAGCCGGTTGGGAGCGGTCTGCTAGATTGGCCTAGCGCGGAAGGTGTCCTACCCCCGCTTGCCCCTCGGGGTCCGAACCGGACGCGACCCGTCCCATCACACCCGGTGGTCCATCGCTGGTCCACCGCGGGCGCCTCGGCGCCCCGCCCTGTCCGCCACGAATGAAGTAGATCTTTGGTGCCCTTGCGTTTGCTCCACCGTCCGTCGGCCGTTGTGCCGCGGCGCGGTGACACTCTGCCGGCGGGCCCCGTCCGGTCGACGTAACAGA
>JAEYUH010000245.1 GCA_023432725.1 Actinomycetes bacterium
CCGGCGAACCGGCCCAGCAGGCCGAGCACCAGCACCGTCGCGTAGGCGTTGAGGCCACTCGCCCAGCCGCTGGCGAAGGTGAGCGCGAACAGTTCCATGCCGCAAGGGTACGCGGGGGTCCCGCTCAGCCCGGGCCCGACCCGGCCAGCAGTTCGGCGAGGGTGAGCGCCCGGCGTCCGGTCAGGTCGGCGACCTGGGTGCGGCAGGAGAACCCGTCGGCCAGCACCGTGGCGTCCGGCTCGGCGCGCAGGGCCGGCAGCAGCTGGTCCTCGGCGACCGCCAGGCTCACCTCGTAGTGGCCCTTCTCGATTCCGAAGTTCCCGGCCAGCCCGCAGCAGCCGCCCAGCGTGGTGACGGTGGCGCCGGTCCGCGCCAGCAGGTCGGCGTCCGCCTGCCAGCCGAGGACTGCTGCGTGGTGGCAGTGCGGCTGGGCCACCACCCGCCGTCCGGTCAGGTCGGGCGGGGAGTAGCCCGGCGTGTCGAGCAGCAACTCGGCGAGGGTCCGGGTGGCTGCGGCGACCTCGGCGAGCCGCGGGTCGTCGACAAGGTCGGCGGCGTCGGAGCGCAGCACGGCCAGGCAGGACGGCTCGACGCCCAGGACCGGAACCCCCGCGGCCGCGTACGGGTGCAGGACGTCGAGGGTGGCGCGCAGCCGGGCGGCGGCCTGGTCGCGCTGGCCGGTGGAGATCCAGGTCAGGCCGCAGCAGGCCGGCTCCTCGATCACCTCCGGCGCCCAGCCGGCAGCCACCAGCACGCTGAGGACGGCGGGCAGGTGGCTGCCCTCGAAGGACTCGCTGAACGAGTCCAGCCACAGCGCCACGCGCCGCCCGGTCGCAGGAGGCACGGTCAAGGTGCGTCGGGCGGCGTGGCGGAAGGTCGGTAGCGAGCGGCGCTGGTCGATCCCTGCCAGCCACCGCGCGGCGTGCGCCAGCCCCGGCGTCGCCAGCACAAGGTTCGCCAGTGTCGCGCCGGCCCGGGTGGCCGCCGCGAGGCGTGCCCAGCGGGGCAGGGCGCCCAGCGCGTAGTGCGAGCGGGGCCGTAGCCGCCCCCGCCAGCGCTCCGCCAGTACCTGCGATTTGTAGCTCGCCAGGTCGACCCCGGTGGGGCAGTCGCGGGCACAGCCCTTGCAGGCCAGGCAGAGGTCCAGCGCGTCAGCCACCTCGGGGGAGTCGAAGCCACCGGGCAGCGCTCCGGCCAGCATCGACTGCAGCGCCCGCGCCCTGCCCCTGGTGGAGTCCTTCTCCTCGCCGGTGGCGCGGTAGGAGGGGCACATGATGTCGGCGGTGGCAGGGTGATGGCTGACGCACCTGCCCACCCCCGAACAGCGGTGCGCACCCGCGGTGAGCCGTGGGTGGGCGAGCGCCAGCGGGGAGGTGGCGAGTCCCGCTGTGCGCAGGTCGCGGTCCAGCGGTGCAGGGTCCACCAGCACGCCGGGGTTGAGCAGGTTGTCCGGGTCGAACAGCTGCTTCACAGCGGCGAACAGGGCCAGCGCCTGGCGGGAGTACATCGCCGGCAGGAGTTCGGAGCGGGCCCGTCCGTCGCCATGCTCGCCCGACATCGACCCGCCGTGGGCGGCGGCCAGGGCCGCGGCGTCCATGAGGAAGGCGCGCAGCGCCGCGGCGCCGTCCGGCCGGTCCAGCGGGAAGTCGATCCGGGCGTGGACGCAGCCCTCGCCGAAGTGGCCGTAGGGAGCGGCGTGCAGCCCGTGCGCGACCAGCAGCGCGTCGAACTCCCGCAGGTAGGCACCGAGCCGGTGCGGCGGCACCGCGGCGTCCTCCCAGCCGGGGTAGGCGGGCCGCGGCAGCGAGGTCTCGGCCAGGCCGGCGCCGTCGGAGCGGATCCGCCACAGCGCCGCCACCTCGGCCGGCGCTGTGACCACTCGGCCACCGAGCGCCCCGGCGCTCGCCAGCAGCCCGGCGGCGCGGGCGTCCACCTCGGCGGCATCCTCCCCGGCCAGTTCGGCGAAGACCCAGCCGTCGCCGGCCGGCAACGCCGGGGGTTCCCCGGCGCCGGGGCGGCGGGCGGCGGCGTCCACTATCCGCCGGTCCAGCCCTTCCAGGGCCACCGGACGGTGGGCGAGCAGGGCGGGGACCGCGTCGGCCGCGTCCGCCATCGACGCGTACCCCAGCACCACCAGCCTCGTGTGCGCGGGATCGCGCACCAGCCGCAGCACGGCGCCGGTGACCACCGCCAGCGTCCCCTCGGTGCCGGCGAGGAAGCTGGTCACGTCGAAGCCCTGCTCCGGCAGCAGGTGCTCGAGGCTGTAGCCGGAGACCTGCCGGGAGAACCGTCCGAACTCGGTGCGGATCACGCCGAGGTTGTCCATCACCAGGGCGTGCAGCCGTTGCAGTGTGGGTGACCCGCCGGCCCGCAGGTCGGTGCCGGTGTCGAGCGTGAGCCGCTCGCCGGTCCCGGTGATGACGTCGAGCGAGACGAGGTTGTCGGCCGTCCTGCCGTAGCCCAGCGCCCGCGGCCCGCAGGCGTTGTTGCCGATCATCCCGCCCATCGTGCACCGGTTGTGGGTGGACGGGTCGGGGCCGAACCGCAGCCCGTGGGGGCGGGCCACCTGCTGCAGCCGGGCGAGCACGACGCCGGGCTCCACCCGCGCGGTGGCCCGGTCGGGATCGATGGCTGTCACAGCGGTGAGGTGTCGGGCGGTGTCGACCACGATCCCCGGCCCTACCGCATTGCCGGCGCAGGACGTGCCGGCCCCGCGCATCGTCAGCGGCATCCGGCGCTCGCGTGCGAGGTCGACGACGGCGGCAAGCTCGGCGGCGTCCCTGGGGCGCGCGACCGCCTGCGGGGTGACCCGGTACAGCGAGGCGTCGTAGGAGTAGAGCGCGCGGGTCAGCGTCGTGTCGTCGAGCCGGGGGCCGCTACCCATGACGACACTCTGCCAGTTGGCCGGCGATCCGGTGTGGAGGAGGCCCGGGGGCGTGCGGGGGATGCTGGACGCGGCCCGCACCCGCGACAGAAGATGGGGGGCGGTGGCCCGTTCAGGGCGAAGAGGGGGACTGGTGCGCAGCAGGCTTCGGATCGGCCCCGAGGACGTCGTCGACTTCTTCGTCTACGTGGTGGTGCTCAACCTCGCCGCGGAGTACGTGCCGCAGGTGATCACCGAGACCTTCACCCTCTCGCTGCTCACCGCGCTGGTGTTGAAGCTGACCCTCGAGGTGGTGGTGGCGCTGAAGGATCGCGCCAAGCACCGGTTCAGGACCGCCCAGAGCCCGGCGGCCAAGGTGGTGGCCGGCCTGCTGCTGTGGCTGCTGCTGGCGGGCAGCAAGTTCGCAGTCCTCGCACTGGTGGCCTTCGTCTCGGCGGGCCAGGTCCGACTGGGTGGGTTCTGGAGCGTGACCGCCCTGATCCTCGTGCTGCTGCTGGCACGCGAAGGGGTCCGTCGGCTGCTGGCCCTTCCGCGGGACACCCGGATCGAGCAGGACGCGCCGCCCGCAGAGGGTTGACGTGGGGGCCCTTGCTGCGGCACCATGGAACTATTCGAACACGGGTTCGATATCGAGTCAGGGGAAGGCTCGCCTGGCCCGGTGCGGACGGACCTCGACCCCCGTCCGGCGCCGGGCCACCTGTCTGTGACGAGGGTGATGGAGGCCGCGGGGCGATGCAGGAGCTGGAACGGGCACGGGAGGCCCTGCTGGCCGCCGAACTGGCCGGGAGCCCTGCGGAGCGCTATCTCGCCGCCCACCTCGCCGCCCTCAGGGTGGCGGCCGCCGTGATCGCCGCCAGAGGCCGCGCCGGCAGCGGTGCGGGCCCCCGCAACGCCTGGCAGCTGGTGGCCGAGCTGGCCCCCGAGCTGGCCGAATGGGCGGGGTTCTTCGCGACCACCCAGCTCAAGCAGCAGGCGGTCGCTGCCGGCGCCACCTCCCTGGTGGCCGAGCGAGAGGCCGACGACCTGGTGCGCGAGGCGACGGCCTTCCACGCCCAGGTCACCCGTGCCCTGGCCCGCTGGGGGAGGGTGCGCCGGACGGGCTGACCCGCCCGGCGCCCTGCGTCACGACCAGAGAGCAGCGCCGTACTTCAGGAACAC
>JAEYUH010000249.1 GCA_023432725.1 Actinomycetes bacterium
TCGAGTGGCTCTACGTGCTGTCGGGGCGGCTGCGGCTGGTCATCGGCGCGCGGGACATCGTCCTCGGGGTCGGCGAGGCGGCCGAGTTCGACACCCGGGTCGCCCACTGGTTCGGCAGCACCGGCGAGGGCCCGGTGGAGCTGCTCAGCGTCTTCAGCAGGCCGGGCGAACGGGCACCGGCCACGACGGGCTGACGGCCCGCTCCGGCCGGAGATCCGGGCCTGTATGCCGGGGCCGGTAGAATGGCAGGCCGACATGAGCAGCCCAACGAGCCGACGGACCAGCCCGGCACCCCGGATCATCTTCTGGACCCTGTTGGCGCTGGCCGCGGTGCTGGGCGCGATCGCGGTCTGGATCCGCTACCGGTTCGGGTCCATCACCTTCGAGCAGGTCCTCAGCACGCTGCCGGTCGCCGGCGGCGAGGGGGTCGGCAACGACGGGTACGCGGTCGAGTTCGCGACCTGGTGCGTCGCGATCCCGCTCGGGACCGTCGCCGTCGCGGCCCTGGTGGCGCGTCGCCGGCGCCGGCCGGTACGGCGGGCCGCGCTGCTCGCCCCGGGCACCGCGGCGGCGATCGCCCTCGGCACGCTGCTGATCGTGGCGGGCGTTCCGCAGTACGCCGCCGCCTCCCTCGACTCCCGCACGGTCGCCGAGTACTACGTGCCGCCCCGGGTCGAGACCCGTCCGGAGCAGCCCCGCAACCTGATCACGATCTACCTGGAGTCGACCGAGAACACCTACGCCGACGCGGGGCGGTTCGGAGCGAACCTGATCGCGGCTCACCAGCAGGCCACCGCCGGGTGGGCCGGCTACGACCTGCGCCAGGACCCGGTCGGCGGCTGGACGATGGCAGGGCTGGTCGGGTCGCAGTGCGGGATCCCGCTGAAGAGCCAGCTGGTGGCCGGCGACCCCTCGTCCTTCACCGCCGGCGAGAGTGTCGAGCACTTCCTACCGGGAGCGATCTGCCTGGGCGATGTGCTGCGGGCCGAGGGCTACACCAACGCCTTCCTGGGCGGCGCCCACCTGCGGTTCGCGGGCAAGGGCACCTTCCTGACCGACCACGGCTTCACCAGATTGCGCGGACGCGAGGAGTGGGAGCTGACCGAGGACGAGTCGGTGATGTCGCCCTGGGGGCTGTCGGACGCGCGGCTGTTCGAGCACGCCGAGCAGACCCTCGCCGAGCTTCGCGCCGAGGGTGGCCCGTTCCACCTCAGCCTGCTCACCCTCGACACCCACGAGCCGGGAGCGGTGTTCCCGTCCTGCGAGGACGCGTCGGCGCCGAGCCCGATCGCGGCCGCCCTGAAGTGCTCAGGTGCGGCGCTGGCCGGCTTCCTCGACCACCTGGACCAGGCCGGCTACCTCGACGACACGGTGGTCGTGGTGATGGGCGACCACCTGAAGAACCTCTCCGACAGCGACCAGTTGCGCGACCAGCTGACCGGCGCCGAGGAGCGGACCATCTTCTTCCGGGTCCACAGCCCCGACCCGGTGAGCTTCGCCCGTCCCGGTGCCGACCAGCTCTCGGTGCTGCCGACCGTCCTGGAACTGCTCGGCTTCGGGCTGCCGGAGGGCCGCGCCGGGCTCGGGGTGTCCTTCGCCGCGCACCACGGGCTGCACCGAACCCTGGCCGCGTTGCCCAAGCCCGCCTACGCCAGCCTGCTGCAGGCGCCGTCGCGGGACCTCTACCACCGGTTCTGGACGGGCTGAGCCGGCCGCTACCCGGTGGGACGGACCCGTCCCATCGTCAGGGTGGAGCCTTCGACGTCCCAGCCGCCCGAGCGCGACGGCTGGATCAGCGTCCCCGCCCAGATCACCTCGGGCACGCCGGGCCGGTCGATGTCACACTCGCTGCCCAGCGCCCCGGTCAGCATCCTGTGGTGCGCCACCCAGAACGCCGCCGCCCGTCGGGAGGCCTCCACCCACGGCCCGCCCACCGGGACGCAAGGCAGTTGAGGGTGGCGGAACCGCATCGGGCACCCGGGCCGGACCTTGCGGAGCCGCACCGGCCGGGCCGGGGTCGTGCCCCCGTCCGTCCACTCGAAGCGCAGGCCGTCGGCCTCCCAGACCGCGAAGCCGCGCTGTTCCTGGGCCTGGGCGAGATCGCGGACGGCGGCCAGCGGCACGCCGCTGAACGCCTCGCCGGCCTCGACCCAGGCCCGGCTCTCGGGCAGGAAGGCCGCCCTGGTGCGTCCGGTGGCGCCGTGGCGCGGGAGCAGGTCGGTGAGCGCGTCCTGGAATCGGGCGAGGCTGGCCGCGTTGTCGACTGCCGTCGAGCGCCGCTCCGGCGGGCAGAATCCGCCCATGATGATGAGCGGCGAGCCGAGGCCGAGTCGCTCGGGACGGGCGCGGCCACTCCCCGGGGACAGTTCGACGACGCGGCCACCGACCCACAGCCGGACCCGGTGGGTGAGGTAGCTCTGCGACGAGGGCTCGGCCGGTCGGGGACGCCGGTCGCACCCCGGCTCCGGGCGCCACTCGTAGGGCGGGTACGGCACCTGCACCTGATCGGCGATCGCCCGGTCGCGGGCGCGGCGCGGGCTGAACGCGCTGAGGGCATCGATGGGGAACGGGATGACGTGCATGGGGACTCCCTCCGGCCTGGACCCCGGCCGGGGTCCGCTTGACCGCGCGACGGACGTCCGCGGCCGGGTCTTCCTCGGAGGGCACCGGTGCGGTTCCGGTTGCCGAGCGACCACTCCGAGGGGTTACGGCCGCTGCTCTTGACCCGGGTAGCAGTGTGCCAGACCCCGCCGACAGTGGCGCGGCTTCCAGCCACTCTGGCTTAAGCGGAATTGAATCGATTCGAATTCGTGCGGGGCCGGCGATTGTGAATTCAACGTCCGGATAATTTCGGCGTCTGAACAACGAAACTGGCCCGGGAGGACCCCCGATCAGAGGCCGGCCAGCGCGTTACCCGCGACCCGTCCTCACCCAAGTTTCGTACCTGTGGACCGGCATTGCACCTACTGAACCCCGAGATACGGGTACACTTCCCGCTACGCAACTTTCGTGCGGAAACCTAGGTGTTATCTCGCTGTTATCGTCGCAACAAGTTCGCCACGCTAGCCTCACGATGACCTGGTCGAACAGCCAGGACAGCCGAAGGGAAACCGATGATCACCAAACCGTCAAAGTGGATGGTCCTGGCTCTGGCGGCAGCCCTGCCGCTCACCTTGGCGGCCTGCTCCGGCGGGCCAGCACCGTCTGCACCGCCAACCACCACCACCTCCGCCCCTGCCCCAAGCAACTCCGACGATCCGCTGGCCGACGCCTCCGGAGTGCTGACCCCCGCTAGCCCGACGACCCTCTCGGTCTGGCTGACCACCAACCAGCAGGCCCCGGCGCCGGACAACAAGATCACCAAGCTGCTCCAGGAGAAGCTCGGCGTCACGCTGGAGTACGAGATCGTGACCCCGGACAACGTCGACCAGAAGATCGGCGTCATGCTCGCCGGCGGCGACTTCCCCGACCTGATCGGCACCACCGACCTCAGGATGCG
>JAEYUH010000284.1 GCA_023432725.1 Actinomycetes bacterium
AGACTCACAGCGAGGACGCTCCGCAGCGGAGGTCGTTGGCGTGGGTGAGACAGATCTGCCTCCAGACAGGACGTGCACGCCGATTCTGCGCCGGTGAGCTGATCTGGCGGCAGATCCGTCCAGCCCCGGTGGCCGCCCGAGGGAGGCCGGGCTCGCAGACCAGCAGCGGCGGGCTTGACCACGGGAGCGGACGGGCGTGCACTTGACCTCGGCCCTCGTGTGGCGCCAGCCACTGCGGGGCGCGGGAATCGGCAGGGTGAGGGATGGCTGCCGGGGACGACCGCGTTGCGTCCCGGGCGAGCGAATCGCCGGCTACCGATTGAGCTCGGTCAGGATCAGCGGGAAGACGTCCTGGGCGGCGCGGGCGCCGAAGAACACGTCGAGGTGGCCGTAGCTGGGCAGGAAGTGGAGGGTGTCGCCTCGCCGGTGGGAGCGCAGGTAGTCGAAGGTGCGGCGCTGGCTCTCGGGCAGGAAGCAGCGGTTGCGTGCGCCGGCGAAGAGCGCGAAGCGGGCGTCTGTCTGCGGCGGGCCGTCGGCGTAGCGGGGCAGCAGTCCGGGTCGGTGCGAGACAGTGACGAGCTGCCCGGCCCTGACGCACTCGGCCATCTGGGCGAAGAAGCTCATCGGCACCGTGCCGAACTCGCCACGGATCCAGTCGTGGGTGGTGTCGTCGAGGTTGTCGTGCGACCACAACGCCGGACGCCCCGAGCCGTAGGTGAAGCTGACCATCCGGCAGACCGGGTTGTCGCACTCGCGGTGGGTGGCCAACACGGCCCCGCGGACGAGCCGGGAGAACACGGTGGTCGGCCCGTCCCCCCAGGCCGGGTTGAGGTAGGGGGTGAGCTGCTGGATCGCCGGCCGCAAAGTCTGGATCTTGAACCGTGCGAAGGCCGGAATGACAGGGTGCAGCGAGACGGCGTTGCTGACGATCACGTCCACCTGGGGTACCAGGCCGGCGACCGCGCTCATGCAGAACGAGGTCGAGCCCTGGCAGTGCACGATGGCGCGGACCCGGTCGGCGCCGGTCTCGGCCACGATGTGGCGTACTGCCGCCGGATGGTCGTAGGCGGCGGCGTCGTCCAGGGTCCACGGCACCTTGTCGAGGTCGATCGAGGCGCGCCAGTTGAGCAGCCAGACGTCCCAGCCGTCCGCCACCAGGGCGTCGACGATCGTGTGCTCGACCGGCGGCCGGAACAGCTCGGCCCGCACTCCCGCGCCGTGCACCAGGAGGACGGGTCCCTTTGTCGGCTCGTCGTCCGCGGCCCGGACCCGGATCAGGGTGAGGGCCAGCCCGTCGTCGGCCCGGAAGAAGTGGGTCTCGTTGCGGTGCCGGCGGGCCGCCCGGG
The DNA here is from genome assembly GCA_023432725.1 of Actinomycetes bacterium. GTDB lineage: Bacteria > Actinomycetota > Actinomycetes > Propionibacteriales > Propionibacteriaceae > Propionicimonas. The sequence continues at coordinate 1,347 of JAEYUH010000284.1, forward strand.
TCCGCTCAGTCACGGTTCTGCCTAGGGGGTGAGGGGGGCAGGTAGACGTCGCGCAGCGACTTGCCGAAGAACGCCCCGAAGCGGGCCAGTGAGGCCACCGGGCCGGCGCCGCCGGCGCGGAACGTGGTCAACTGGCGCGCGAAGTCCCTTGGCAGGATCCGCAGCAGCCCGGCGCCGATCACCGTCCCCTCCTCACCGGGCGGTACGTGACCGCGCAGCAGGGTGATGTGCAGCGTGGAGGTGTCGCGCCACAGGTCGAGGCCGGGGTCGTCGCGCACCACTTTGAAGCCGTACATGGTCACCGGTGCGCCTGCGAGGTCGCGCACCCACAGTCGGTACCGCATCTCGCGGGTGCCGACGTCGGCGGTCGCCACGAACAGGTTGAACCAGCCGCGCTCGACCGGAAGCTGCCCACCGAGCAGATCGCAGTCGACGTATCCGACGGCCGTCCCCTCGTGGTCGCCGGACGCGACGAAGGTCTCCACGTCGGGCACCTCGATCGTCAGTTCGAACATGAACCGGTGGCCCACCAGGCGACCCTCGCGCCAGCCGGTGAGCGGATCGGTCGACCCCAGCGAGAGGTAGCCCTTCATCTGCTCGGTGAAGCGGACGCTGCGGTCGCGGATGGGGGTCGGCCCGGCGGCGGCGGCCGTCGGGGGTACCACGGTCGAGGCCGGACGGGGAGCCCGTGGACGATCCAGCAGGTGCTCCACCGCACGGTCGGCCAGCGCCGCGATGGTGAGCGCGGGGTTGGGCCCGACCGGGCCGGGCATCTGCGAGCCGTCCACCACGAACAGCCCCGGGTGGCCGAAGGACTCGCCGTAGGAGTCGACCACGCCCTCGTGCACGTGTCGCCCCATCGGCGCGCCGCCGAGCGGGTGCACGGTGACCACCCGCCGCGTCCACCACAGCGGGTTGTCGTAGAAGTCGGCATGCAGGGCGCCGGCGATCCGTCGCATCGTGTCCCGCATCGCCATGAAGTAGGCCATCGAGGTCGCCGAGGTCCACTGCACGTCGAGCGAGCCGTCGCGCAGCACAATCCGGCCGTCGGCGATGTCGCGGCCCATCCCGAGCAGCGGCAGGGCGCTGCTGCCCAGCCGTCCCTGGCCGACCAGCTTGGCGATCTCGGCCGAGATCGTCGACTCGTACCGCCCGCCGAACCGGTACTGAAGCAGCTCGCGGGCCACCGAGGCCGCGCGCCGCATCGAGGAGGTGACGGCCGCGGTCTCGATCAACCAGTTGGCGAAGTCGGGGAAGCCGGCCTCCTGCACGTAGAAGCCGCGGTGCTCGCCGCCCTCGTCCAGCCCGTCGGGGACCCGCATCGAGGTCGTGATCACGGGACCGTAGCTACCGTCGATCAGCCGCATGCCGCCGGTCGGACCCTCCGCCTTCGCGCCCATGCAGAAGGTGAGCAGGTCGCCGTTGCCGCTGAATCGGGTGCCCACCGCGCGCCCGAGAGCGGGCAGGTTGAGGCGGTTGCGCAGTAGCAGCGAGGTCGTGCCGAAGGTGCCGGCGGCCAGGAAGAGGCTGGCGCAGCGGATGCTGCGGGCGGTTCGCGAGCGCCGTCCGTTGCTGTCGGGATCGGGGCCGTAGGCGACGTAGGACACCTCGTAGCCGCCGCCGTCCAGCGGCACGATGCCGGTCACCTCGCTCAGCGTGCGCAGGTCGGCTCCGGCGTGCCTGGCGGCCGACAGGTAGGTGTGGTCGAGGGTGTTCTTCGCTCCCTCGTTGCAGCCGATGTCGCACTCGCCGCACAGCCGGCAGGTGAGGCGGGTGGCGCCGTGCAGGTTGCCGTACTCGGGTTCGGGGATGACCTGCTTCGGGGCCGGCTCGCCGCCGGGCGGGGCGAACAGGATCGCCAGCGGTGGGTGGAAGGTGTCCAGGCCGAGGGTCTCGGCGGCCTCCCGCAACGCCTTCGCCTTCGGTAGATCCGGGTACGGCGAGGGGGTGGGGGCGAGCATGCGCT
>JAEYUH010000094.1 GCA_023432725.1 Actinomycetes bacterium
GGCGCCTCCGGCTGGGAGTGATGGGTGGCACCTTCGACCCGATCCACCACGGCCACCTGGTGGCGGCCAGCGAGGTGCAGGCACGGTTCAACCTCGACGAGGTGGTCTTCGTCCCGACCGGCGAGCCATGGCAGAAAGCGAACCGCAAGGTCTCGCACACCGAGGACCGGTACCTGATGACCACCATCGCCACCGCCTCGAACCCGCGCTTCTCGGTGAGCCGGGTCGACATCCAGCGGCCCGGGCCCACCTACACCGTCGACACCCTCTCCGACATCCGCGCGCAGCGGGGCGACGACTGGGACCTGTACTTCATCACGGGCGCGGACGCGCTCAGCCAGATCCTGACCTGGCGCGGCGCCGATCAGTTGTTCGACCTGGCGTACTTCGTCGGGGTGTCCCGGCCGGGCGTCCCGCTGGGGCAGAGCGACATCGCCCACCTCCCCCCCGACAAGGTGAGCCTGCTCGAGATCCCCGCCCTGGCGATCTCGTCGACCGCCTGCCGCGAGCGGGTGGCCGCCGGCCTTCCGATCTGGTACCTGGTGCCGGACGGTATCGTGCAGTACATCGCCAAGCGCGGTCTCTACACCACCGACGAAGGAAGTTCATGACGGCAACCGAACACGCCATCTCGATCGCCCGGCAGGCCGCCCTGGCCGCCCTCGACAAGCTGGCGCAGGATCCGGTTGCCTTCGATGTCTCCGAGCGGCTGGCGATCACCGACATCTTCCTGATCGTCACCGCCACCAACGAGCGCCAGGTCGGCGCCGTGGTGGACGCGATCGAGGAGGCCCTGCTCAAGGCCGGCGTGAAGACCGTCCGGCGTGAGGGCGACCGGGAGAACCGCTGGGTGCTGATGGACTACCTGGACACCGTCGTGCACGTCCAGCACACCGAGGAGCGCGCCCTCTACGCCCTGGAGCGGCTCTGGAAGGACTGCCCGAGGATCGACCTCGACCTGCCGGAGCATCCCGCCCCTTCGGCATGACGGCCCGACTGGTGGTCCTGCTGCGCCACGGGGTCACCGAGTGGAACGCCGGCCGCCGGTTCCAGGGCCACGCCGACATCCCGCTGAGCCCGGACGGGGTCGCCCAGGCCCAAGCGACCGCGCGGGTGCTGGCGGGCTATCGTCCCGCACGGGTGCTCACCTCTGACCTGGGCCGCGCCGCGCACACCGCCCGGATCGTCGCCGCAGCCGCCGGGGTGACAGCCGAGCCGGACCCGCGGTTCCGCGAGGTAGACGTCGGCTCGTGGGCAGGGCTCGACCTGGACACCATCGCCGAGGTGGAACCTGACTTCTGGCCCGCGATCAGGGAGGGGCGCGACTTCCGGCGCTCCCCGGAGGGCGAGACCGCCACCGAGGCCGGGCAGCGCGTGGCGGACGCCCTCGTCGAGTACGTCGCGGCCGCCGGTGACGGTGAGGTGCTCATCGTGGTGGGCCATGGCCTGTCCCTGGGGGTGGCCGCCTTCTTGCTGATGGGCCTGGACTACTCGCACGCCCGGCGGTTCGGCGGTCTGCTGAACTGCGGCTGGGTGGAGCTTCAGCCCGGCGACCGGCACTGGAAGCTGCGTGCCTACAACCGGATCGCGCCCGAGGTGGCCGAGGTCAACTGAAGCTGAGGTTGGTGTATCCCGCCACCGATAGCGTCAGCGTGGCCGTGCGCGAGGTGAAGACCCGCAGCTTGCCGCCATTGCCCACCGGCACCTTCACCGTGAGGGTCCTGGTGCCCTTGGGGAGCTTCACCCGGACGCTTGAGGACACCGGTGAGCCGGAGGCGCCGAGCGACACGTAGCCCTTCCCCGGGCCCTTGGTCACCTTCACCTTGACGGTCACGGTCTCCAGCATCGCGAGCTTCTCCAGCGGCACGGCGGTGCCCATCACCTTGGGGTACTTGCGCTTGCCGGCCTTGTAGGTGGCCTTCCTGGCCACCGTCGCAGCCGTGGGCAGGGTGGTGACCACGGAGGCCGGCTTCGGGTTCAGATTGATGCCCCCGGAGAGCAGCAAGGCCCGGGCCTCGGTCGGGGTGTCCGAACTGATGCCCTGGACCTTCCCGCCGTAGTAGATCGAGTACGCCAGGAACTGCCGGGTGGTGATCTCCCAGGGGACGGGATCCATCCCCTTGGCCTTGACGTACTTCAGCAGGTTCGCCGGGCTGTCCTTGGCCTTGATACCGAAGCCGTCCGCACCCAGCGACGCGGCCAGGCGGACCCGCGACAGGTCCATCGGCTTGTTGTCGAGGCCCACCACCCGGATCCGGGGCGCAAGCTTGCGGATGGTGGGCAGCGTGGTCGCCCACCGGAAGGTCAGGATGGAGGAGCGGTCGAGCAGGGCGTGCTGCTTGAGCAGCTTGATAGCGCGCTCTGCGTACAGCCGCTCGCCGGACGCGGGCTGGCCGGAGTAGGTCTTGATGTCCAGGTCGATCCGGACGTCCGAGGGCTTCACCACCTCCGCGAACTCCTCGAACGTGGGGATCGGGACGGTGAACTCACCGTCGAGGTCCTGGCAGCGGACCTCACGGACCTGGTCGAGGGTCATCAGGTGCAGCTGCTCCCCGGCGTGGGTGCAGCGGGCCGGGAGCAGGTCGTTGTGGGACATCACGCCGTGGCCGTCCCTGGTGAAGAGCAGGTCGGTCTCGATCACGTCGAAGCCCTGCTCGACGCTGTGCTGGTAGGCCTCGACCGAGTTCTCCGGGCGCTCCAGGGCACCGCCGCGGTGCGAGACGATGACGAACCTGACGCCCTTGTCGTTCGTGACGGGCAAGCCGTCCTCGCCCCGGGTCGCCGCCTGCCCGAACGGTGCGCCGCCCAGCAGCACAGCGACCGCGAGCAGGACGATCGCGCCGATCCTCGAGCGCGGGCGGGGGAGGGTTCGGTGCGGGATCGACGACGGCATCGGCTCGTCCTTCAGGGGCTGGGGGCTCGGCTTGCCGCTCAGCCTAACCCGGCCCGAACCCGGCATCGCCGTCGATTTCCCTCCGGGCCCGAGGTTGACTACAATCGTGACCCGTCGCACAGACGCGGGGCTATGGCGCAGTTGGTAGCGCGCTTCCATGGCATGGAAGAGGCCACGGGTTCGAATCCCGTTAGCTCCACCTAGTCAGAGGCACATTCGAAGACCTCAGGCAACTCATGGGCAATAGGCCCGCCCTCATCACCCGCCTCGGGCAACTGACCGCATCGCGACGCACCGCGCCGGACTCGCCCGGACGACCGACCTCGTGCGGAAGCAAGGCTCTGCCGGCGTCGGTCAGAGCACTTCGGCTGAGTCGAAGGATGGCCACATCTACAGCCGACCCTCGCACACGCACCGGGCCTGTGGATGTGATCCGAACTACTTTGCCGAATGCAGAATATTCAGCCCCGCGTGCTCCGCAGCCGCGGAGATGTACATTTCTGCGGTTTTCGCAGGTATGCTCGGTGTCATGAGTGACATGACTGTGAGCGACGCCCGCGCGCGGTTGGCCGACGTCGTGGACGCGGCCCGGGTCGGTCATGACCCGGTCTATCTCACACGTCGCGGTCAGCGGGTGGCCGCGGTGATCGACTCCGATGACCTCGACCGCCTGATCGCTGCGGCGGAGGACCTGGCCGATATCGAGGCGGCGCGGGCGGCCCGTGCCGAGATCGCCGACGGCGAGCCGGCCGTGCCGTGGGAGCAGGTCAAGGCCGACCTCGGTCTGGCATGACCTACCGCGTCGAGGTCGCCCCAGCGGCCGTGCGGCAGTTGCGCAAACTCGACCGTGCAGCCCAGCGCAGGGTGCAGGCCGCGATCGAGTTGCTGGCCACCGAGCCCCGCCCGAGTGGAGCAAGGAAACTCGTCGGAGGAGCGGGCGAGTGGCGGGCCCGCACGGGCGACTACCGGATCGTCTATGAGATCCACGACAACGTCCTGCTGGTGCTGGTGATCGCGGTCGGGCACCGACGCGAGATCTACGACCGCCGATAGCCGCGCTGATCTGCCACCGCCGATAGCCGCGCTGATCTGCCGCGCTGGGTCTATGGGATGTACTGCTCGATCGCGCTTCGCGCGATGCCGCCGGAGATCTCCAGGTGGGCGGGTAGTCGATCTGGCGGGGAGTACATCCAGGTGGTATCGGCATTGGGGCAGTACAGGAGGGCCACCGCGGCTGCGCTCAAGGTGCGTTCGGCGGGGTACCGCGCGCCATCGATCACGGTGAGGGTGAATTCACCCGGGACCTCAACGCGGACGACGTCGGCGTCGGGATCGCGGATGTAGAAGGGGTTGGGCAGGTCCTCGGTCTCACCGATCTCTCCGTCGTCGCGGGCAGCCTCGTTCGCCTCGTCGTCGCTGAAGAACTCCGCCGGATCGAGGTAGAGCGCGTGGCCGTCGAAGTGGCGTACCCACCCGAACTGTCTGCCATCGGGGAGCGATCCGTCAGTCCACGAGAGCTGTGTCGAGGGAGAGCATTGGGTGGCGGGGTCGGAGGTGGGAACGGACGGGGCGCCGGCGGCGGTGGCCGGCGGGACCTGACTAGAGGTCGGACCTCGAGTCGGCGAGCCCGCACAGCCCGCAACTGCGAGTACTGCGACCAGCACAACGACGCTGGCTTTGTCTGCCCGGAGCTCGTGCATCAGCGTCCTCTTCGTCGTGGGCAGCCTGCCCTCAAGAGTGAGTGTTCCCGCTTCACGGCCCACGCGTGCCCATTCGCCCTGATCTGCAATCCGCTACGTCGATCCGATGTCTTGGTGTCTGTCGCTGGTGAGGGCGTGGCCAGTGGTGAGGAGGATCAGGACGGCGGTCGCGGTGCCGATTGCGGCGGTGATCGCGGCGAATGCCAAGGCACGAAGATCACTCAAGTCCTCGAGCCTGGCGACGCGGATCACGGCGGCTGTGACGGCTGAAAGGGGCACGAGCCACGCGGCGGCGCGGGCCAGGCTTGGCCGTGGCCTGGGTTCGGGTTCGGCGGAGGGTTGGCGGGCGGCGACCCAGAAGATGATGGCAAGCCCGATGGCTCCGCTGGCGTACTGCAGCAGCCTGTAGCCCGGGGCCTCAGCGGTTTCGACGGATGGAAGACCGCAGCAGCGCGAGCTC
>JAEYUH010000004.1 GCA_023432725.1 Actinomycetes bacterium
CAGTACTTCGGGTGTGAACTCGCCACCCTGAAGGGGTATGACGTGGACCAGCCCCGGAACCTCGCCAAGTCGGTGACGGTGGAGTAGGGATGATCATCGGAGTGGGGATCGACGTGACGCAGGTATCACGGTTCACCGAGGCCGCCTCGCGCGACGGGCTGCTCACCCGCATCTTCACCGACTCCGAACGCGACACCTCGATGCAGCGGATGGCGGGACGGTTCGCGGCCAAGGAGGCCCTGGCCAAAGCGCTCGGCGCCCCCACCGGCCTGGTCTGGACCGATGTCGAGGTTCGCAAGGACGCCGAGGGCAAGCCCTATTTCGCCTGCTCCGGCACGGTGGCGGCCCGGGTCGCCGAACTCGGCATCGGCAGGCTCCACCTCTCGATCACCCACGACGCCGGCATCGCCGCCGCCGTCGTGGTCTGCGAGGCCTGATGCGGCACACCTACCCGGTGGCGGTGATCCGCTCCGCCGAGGCCGAGGTGGCGAGCCGGCTCGGCGAGGACGTCCTGATGCAGCGGGCCGCAGCGGCGCTGGCGGCGATCCTGCGCCGCGAGCTGCGCCGGTTGCGCGGACAGGCGCACGGCTCCCGCATCCTGGTGCTGGCCGGCAGCGGCAACAACGGCGGTGACGCGCTGTTCGCCGCCGCGCGGCTCGCCGCCCGAGGGGTCAGGGTGAGCGCCTGGCGCACCGGCTCGGCGGTCCATGAGGCCGGCTGGGCCGCCCTGCGCGCCGCCGGCGGCCGCGAGGTGGACGCGACGGCGGCCCGCACCGAGCTCGGCGGCTGCGACCTCGTCGTGGACGGGGTGGCGGGGATCGGTGGCCGTGCCGGGCTGCGCGCCGAGGTCGCCGATTTCGCCCGCGCCTGCGTGGCCGCAGCCGTGCCGGTAGTCGCCGTGGACCTGCCGTCGGGGATTCCTGCCGACCCGCCGTTCACCGCGCTGGCGGCCGCGGGGGAGCAGTCGGAGCCGGTGCCGGTGCCGGTGCCTGCCCGCAGCACCACAGGCAACGGTCTCGCCACCCACTTCACCGCGGAGGTCACCGTGACCTTCGGCGGGCTGAAGGCCTGCCACGTCATCGAACCGGCCCGGTCGGCCTGCGGCCGGATCGAGCTGGTGGACATCGGCCTGCCCGAGCTCGAGCCCGAACTCGAGGCCTGGGAGCCGGCCGATGTCGCCGCCGCGTGGCCTGTGCCCGGAGTCGGCGACGACAAGTACTCCCGCGGCGTGGTGGGCGTGGACGCCGGATCGACGCGTTACCCGGGCGCGGCGATGCTGGTCGCCACCGGCGCCGTCCGGGCGGGCGCGGGGATGGTGCGGTTCACCGGTGAGCCCGCGCTGGCGCCGGCAATGCTGGCCCGGCTGCCCAACGTCGTGACGGCGCCCGGCCGGGTGCAGGCCCTTGTCCTTGGCAGCGGCTGGGGGGAGCGCGCCGACGGCCGCGAGGTGGTGGCCGGTGCTGTGGCCACCGGGCTGCCGATGGTGATCGACGCCGACGCCCTCCAGCTGCTGCCGTACCGGCTGCACCCCCAGGTGCTGCTCACCCCCCACGCCGGCGAGCTCGGCAGGTTCCTCGGGATCGCCCGCGAACAGGTGGTCGCCGACCCGGTGGCGGCGGTCCGCCAGGCGGTGGTGCGCACCGGCGGCACCGTCTTGTTGAAGGGGGCCACCCAGCTGGTGGCCACCCCGGGCCAGGCCAGGGTCGGCGTCGCCGTGCCCGGTCCCGGATGGACGGCGCAGGCGGGTTCAGGTGACCTGCTGGCGGGGATCTGCGGAGCTCTGCTCGCGGCGGGCCTGCCCGCCCCCGAGGCCGCTCTGGCCGGCGCGAGCATCCAGGCGATGGCGGCGACAGGGCGTGGCCCGGTGCCGCCGCAGGACCTCGAGTTGCCGCTCCCGCTGGACTGAGGTTCTTCCCATGCCCGGCCCGGTCGGGTCATGATGGGCGCACGTCCCACCCCGACCGCCACCTCGAAGGAGAGTGTGATGGGCAAATACACCGACGATGCACGGGCGATTATTGCCGCCGTCGGCGGACCTGAGAACATCCAGGCCGCCACCAACTGTGTGACCCGCCTGCGGTTCGCGCTGGCGGACGAGAGCAAGGTGGACAAGGCAGCCCTGGAGGAGGTGGACGTCGTCAAGGGCTCGTTCTCGGCGGCGGGCCAGTTCCAGGTTGTCATCGGACCAGGGGTCGTCGAGGAAGTGGCCAAGGACATCCTCGAAGTGACCGGCAGGGCAGAGGCGACCAAGGAAGACGTCAAGGCGGCGGCCGCGGAGAAGATGAACCCGCTGCAGCAGTTCGTGAAGATCTTCTCCGACATCTTCGTGCCGCTGCTGCCGGCGCTGGTGACCGCCGGCCTGCTGATGGGCGTCAACAACATCCTCACCCAGCCGGGCATCTTCGGCCCGCAATCGCTGGTGGAGGCGAACCCGGGTCTTGCGGGGATCGCGGGCATCATCATCACCATCGCCAACACCTCGTTCGTCTTCCTGCCGGTGCTGGTGGGCTGGTCGGCGGTCAAGCGCTTCGGCGGCAACCCGCTGCTCGGCATCGTGCTGGGCGCCATGCTCGTCCACCCCGACCTGCTGAACGCGTGGGGCCTCGGCTCGGCCCGCAGCGGCGAAGGCATCCCGTACTGGGACATCTTCGGCTGGCACATCGACAAGATCGGCTACCAGGGCCAGATGCTGCCCATGCTGGTCGCCGCGTGGGTGCTGGCCAAGGTCGAGATCTGGCTGAAGCAGAAGGTCAACGAGAGCTTCCACCTGCTGGTGGTGGCACCTGTGGCCCTGCTGGTCACCGGCTTCCTGGCGTTCGCGGTCATCGGCCCGGTCACCTTCTTCATCGGCGACCTGCTCGCCCAGGGCGTGACCTGGCTGTTCAACCTCGTCCCTGCGCTGGGCGGTCTGGTCTACGGCACCCTCTACGGCGTGATGGTGATCACCGGCATGCACCACACCTTCCTTGCGGTCGACCTGCAGTTGCTGGCAACCAACCAGTCGACCTTCCTGTGGCCGATTCTGGCGCTGTCCAACATCTGCCAGGGCTCGGTGGCCTTCGGCATGTACTTCGTGCTCCGCAATGCCAAGCAGAAGTCGCTGGCGGCGACCTCCGGCCTGTCGGCCTGGCTGGGCATCACCGAACCCGCCATGTTCGGCGTCAACCTGCGCTACAAGTACCCGTTCCTGATCTCCATCGCCTGCGCCGGCCTGGCCGGTGCGTTCATCTCGATCTTCGGGGTGCTCGCCTCCAGCATCGGCGTCGGTGGCGTGCCGGGCATCTTCGCGATCTTCCCGCAGTACTGGTTGATCTTCGGCATCGCGATGGCGTTCTGCATGTTCATCCCCGGCCTGATCACGATGTTCTGGGGCAAGCGGCAGCTGGAGGGCAAGGACGCGGCGACCGAGGCTGCCGAGGAGGAGGCCGACCTGGCCGCGGCGACGGTTTGACCGCTGCCGATCACTCACGAACGCCAACCGGAGGAGGACGGCGACGATGCCTGAGCTCGACTGGAAGAAGACCGCGGTCGTCTACCAGATCTACCCCAGATCGTTCGCCGACTCCGACGGCGACGGGCTGGGGGACATCCCCGGGATCATCTCGAAGCTGGACCACATCGCAGCCCTTGGCTGCGATGTGATCTGGCTGACCCCGGTCTACGACTCCCCGCAGAACGACAACGGGTACGACATCCGCAATTACCACGAGGTCTACCCGCCGTTCGGCACGATGGCCGATCTGGAGCGGTTGCTCGAGGAGGCCCACGCCCGCGGCATCAAGCTCGTGATGGACATGGTGGTCAACCACTGCTCCACCGAGCACGAGTGGTTCGTCCAGGCCCGCACCAGCCGCGACAACCCCTACCGCGACTACTTCATCTGGAAGGACCCGGCGCCCGACGGCGGGCCGCCGACCAACTGGGTGAGCAAGTTCGGCGGCAACGCCTGGGAGTACGACGAGCAGACCGGGCAGTACTACCTGCACCTGTTCGACGTCACCCAGGCCGACCTGAACTGGGAGA
>JAEYUH010000053.1 GCA_023432725.1 Actinomycetes bacterium
GCGGAGACCCGGATCGGGGTCGCCTGCAGCAGGCTGCGTCCGGTGAACGCGCCGCCTCCCCTGGACGCCCACCAGCGCCTGCCGAGAGCGGGCGCCGACACCACGCCCGCGACCACCTCGTCGCCCACCATGAGCCCGATCAGGGTGGCCCACACCGGCACCCCGCGCAGGAAGTTGGCGGTGCCGTCGATCGGGTCGATCACCCACCGCCTGGGCCCCCAGCCGGAGTCCTCGCGTTCCTCGCCGCGGATCGCGTCCCGGGGCCGGGTGCGCGACAGCATGCCGCGGACGGCGTCCTCGACGGCGGTGTCGGCGTCGGTCACCGGGGTGCGGTCGGGCTTGCTGGAGACCGCGAGGTCGGCGGCACGGAACCGTGACGTCGTGATCGAGTCGGCGGCGTCGGCCAGCACGTGGGCGAGGCGCAGGTCATCCACAAGGGACTGGTCAGGCATGGCCCCCAAACTAGTGGCTCGGGGTGGTCCAGGCCCGCTCCATCCGCCGGAACGAGTCGAGTCGTTCGGCGCTCAGCCGGCCATCCGCCACCGCGTCGTCGAGGGCGCAGTCGATCGAGCCGGTCTCGTGGGTGCACCCCCGCGGGCAGTCCGCTGTGATCTCGGCCAGGTCGGAGAAGGCGGCGATGATCGAGTCGGCGGTGACGTGGCTCAGCCCGAAGGACCGGACGCCGGGGGTGTCGACCACCCACCCTCCAGGCGGAGGCAGTTCGAGCATGATGGCGCTGGTCGAGGTGTGGCGGCCCCGTCCGGTCACCTCGTTGACCTCGCCGATCGCCCTGTCGATGCCGGGGATGAGCGCGTTGACCAGCGTCGACTTCCCGACCCCGGAGTGACCGACCAGCACGCTGGTGCGGCCGGCCAGCGCCTCACGTAGCGCGGCCAGGTCGGAGCCGGGCTGCACCACGACGGTGGGGACGCCGAGCGGGGCGTAGGTGGCGACCAGGTGGTCCGCCCCGGCCAGGTCGGCCTTGGTCAGCACCAGCAGCGGGTCGAGCCCTGCGTCGTACCCGGCGACCAGGATCCGGTCGATCATGCCCGGCCGCGGCGGCGGGTCGGCCAGCGCGGTGACGATCACCAGTTGGTCGGCATTGGCCACGATCGGGCGCTCGTAGGCGTCGTCGTCGTCGGCGGTGCGGCGCAGCGTGGTCTCCCGCTCGGACACCTCCACGATCCGGGCGAGCGTCCCGGTCTCGCCGGAGGTGTCGCCCACCAGCCGCACCCGGTCGCCGACGATGACGCCGGCTCTGCCCAGCGTGCGGGCCTTGGTGGCGGCGACGAGCGTGCCGTCGGACAGCCGGCAGCGGTACCGTCCGCGGTCGACCGTGACCACCTGAGCGTCGATGGCGTCGCCGTAGCTGGGCCGGTCCTTGGTGCGCGGCCGGGTCCGGCGCGCCGGTCGTCCGAAGCCGGCGTGCGGGTCGTCGGTGATGGCGTCGCGCCCGCGGGCGCTCACCGGGTGGCTCCCACGAGGGCCTCCCACAGGCCCGGGAAGTCCGGCAGGGTCTTGGAGGTGCAGCCGATGTCATCCAGTTCCACGTCTGCGACGACGAGGCCGACCAGCGCCGCGGCATGCGCCAGGCGGTGGTCGGCGTGGGTGCGGAAGGTGCCGCCGTGCAGCAGGGCGGGCTGGACCTCCAGTCCGTCGTCGGTCTGCCGGATGTCGGCTCCGAGGCCCGCCAGCTCACGTTCCAGGGCCGCCAGCCGGTCGGTCTCGTGGCTGCGGATGTGCCCCACTCCGGTGATGACGGACGGGGTCTCGGCGACGCTGGCCAAGGCGGCGGCCACCGGGGTGAGCTCGCTGATCTCGTGCAGGTCGAGGTGTGCGCCGCGCACCCGGTCAGGGCCCTGCACCGTGATCCGGCGGCTGCTCCCGGAGCCTTCGTAGCTGACCTCGGCGCCGAAACCGACCAGGGCCGCGGCCAGGGTGTCGGCGGCCTGCAGGGAGTGCTCGGGCCAGGCGGTGGAGAGCCGCCCGCCGGTGATCACCGCCGCCGCCAGCAGGCTCGCCGCGTTGGTCAGGTCTGGCTCGACCTGCTCGGCGACGGGTGAGACCCGGCCGGGCAGCACCCGCCACGTCCTGGCCGTCGGTCGCTCCACCGGCACGCCGCGCTCGGCGAGCATGCGCACCGACATCTCGATGTGCGGCAGCGACGGTAGCCGATCGCCGGTGTGGGTGACCGTGAGCCCTTCCGGCAGCCTCGCACCGACGAGCAACAGCGCGGAGATGAACTGGCTGGAGGCTGAGGCGTCCAGCGAGACCTCCCCGCTGCGCAGCGTCCCTGAAACGCTGAACGGCAGTCGGTGGGGTTCGCTGACCTGGGCGCCGAGGGCGGCCAACGCACCCAGCAGGGGGGCCACCGGACGGGCGGCAGCCCCCGGGTCGCCGACGAAGTGCGTGGCAGGGGTGGTGAGCGCAGCGAGGGGGGGCAGGAACCGCATCACCGTTCCGGCGAGCCCGACATCGATGGTGGCGCCGCCGCGGAAGCTGCGTGGCGGGCGCACCCTGACGCTGTCCGGGCCGAGATCGGCGAACTCCACGCCCAGCCCGGTCAGCCCGCTGCGCATCAGCTCCGTGTCACGGGCGCTGAGCACCCCGCGCAGGGTGCTGGGCCCGTCGGCGACGGCGGCGAGCAGGTAGCTGCGGGCGGTGGCGGACTTCGAGCCGGGGACCACAACCTCCCCGGTGACCGGGGAAGGCGACGACGGCGCCTTCCAGGGGATCAAGAAAGCACGCTCGCAATCTCCTTGCGGGCCTTGCCTGCGGTGCGCCGCGCTGCCTTGCCGAGCTCCCTGGCCTGGCGTTCGGCGGCCCGCTTGGCGCGTGACGACTCCTTGGCGAAGATCTCCTTCTGCGCCCTGGCCCGCCAGGCCAGGTTCGGGCGGCCCTCGGTGTCCATGGCGGCCAGCGCGACCCCACCGAGCAGGGCGACGTTCTTGCTGAGCTTTCCGTAGCGCTCCTCGCGCTCCTGGCCGAGGGCCTGCAGCGGGTTCGACGCCAGCACGTGGGGCACCATCGTGAGGGTGAGCGCGCCCGCGCCGAGCCGCCGTCCGATCCCTGTGGCAAGGCTGAGCCCGCCGAGGATCTGGGCGATGCCGGTGACCCGCACCAGCGACACGGTGTTGTCGGGCAGGTAGACCGCGGCCTGGCTGGGCAGGGTGGACTTGGCCAGCGGCAGCAGCTTCTCGGCGACCGGCTCGGCCGCCGCGGTGAACTGCTCCGGGTGGCGGTAGGCCTTGATCCCGTTCACCACGAAGTAGCTGGCGAGCATGGTCCTGGCGACGGCACGCAGAATCGTCATGGCTCATTCCTAGCGCGCCCACGCCCTACTGCCAAGCAGAACCGGTCAACAGCCCCCGTCAGGGCCGGAAGTTAAGGTGACCGCATGTGCGGACGCTACGCATCCTCGGCCAGCCAGGAACTCCTGGCCGACACCTTTGAGCTCGACGAGGTGGTCGAGCTGCCGCCGCCGTCGTGGAATGTCGCCCCCACTGACCTGGTGCCCGGAATCGTCGAACGGGCCGGCGCCGAGGGCAAGCGCCGCAAGCTGGTCGCGCTGAAGTGGGGGCTGGTGCCGTCGTGGTCGAAGGACCCGAACGGGGGAGCCCGGATGATCAACGCCCGGGTCGAGACGGTGGCCGACAAGCCGGCCTTCCGCCGCGCCTTCGCCGCGCGCCGCTGCCTGCTGCCTGCCGACGGCTACTACGAGTGGTACACCACCGAGCAGCTCGACCGGCGCGGCAAGCCGGTCAAGCAACCGTTCTTCATCCGGCCCACCGACGGCGGTCTGCTGGTGATGGCGGGCCTGTACGAGTTCTGGAAGGCGCCGGACGCCAGCTGGCTCACCACCTGCACGGTCATCACGACCACTGCCACCGACGCCCTGGGCAGGATCCACGACAGGATGCCGATGGTGATCCCGCCCGAGGCCTGGCCGGACTGGCTGGATCCCGAGTACGCCGGCGATCCGCGCGACCTGCTGCACGTGCCCGCGCCGGAGCTTGAGGCGTACGCGGTGTCGCGGGCGGTGGGCAGCGTCGCCAACAACCACCCCGACCTCGTGCTGCCGCTGGCGCAGGAGGCGGGGGAATAGCCTGCCGGGTCGGGGTCGTTGAGACCGTTGTGATGGCGACCCCAACGGCACCCGGCTGGACCGAAGTGGGTTCGTCGCTGGTCAAGGGACTACCCTCGATGGTGATGACCCTCCCAGCCCTGCCCGACGACACCGTCGCAGACCCCATTGCCGAGTCCGCCGAGGAGCGCGCCGCGCGCTTCGAGCAGGACGCCCTTGGCTACCTCGACCAGCTGTACGGCGCCGCCCTGCGGATGACCCGCAACCCCGCCGACGCCGAGGACCTGGTCCAGGAGACCTTCGCCAAGGCATACGCGTCCTTCCACCAGTTCACGCCGGGTACGAACCTCAAGGCCTGGCTGTACCGGATCCTCACCAATACGTTCATCAACACCTACCGAAAGCGGCAGCGGCAACCTCAGCTCTCCAGCGGCGACAGCATCGAGGACTGGCAGCTGGCCCGCGCCGAAGCGCACACCTCGACCGGCCTGCGTTCGGCAGAGATGGACGCCCTGGACCTGATGCCCGACTCGGCAGTCACGGAGGCGATGAACTCCCTCGCCCCCGACTTCCGGCTGGCGGTCTACCTGGCCGATGTGGAGGGGTTCGCCTACAAGGAGATCGCCGAGATCATGGGTACTCCGATCGGAACGGTGATGTCGCGGCTGAACCGTGGCCGCAACCAGTTGCGCAAGCTGCTGGCCGACTACGCCAGGGAGAACGGCTTAATCCCCGGTGAGAGCCATGTCTGAGCCCGAGGTCAACCGGGAGGCGTGCCACCACATCCTCGACCGGGTTTACCAGTTCCACGACCAGGAGCTCACCGAGGAGGAGGCGGCCGAGATCCGGCGCCACCTGATGGCCTGCGAGCCCTGCCTCGACGAGTTCGACGTCGAGCAGGCGATGCGACTGCTGATCAGGCGGTGCTGCGGCGCCGAGACCGCGCCGGACGGGCTGCGGATGAAGATCAGGGCAACCTTCACCCACACCGTCATCGTCCGCGACAACGGGTAATAGCCAGGAAACGACAGAACCCCCGCCGGGGTCGGCGGGGGTTCTTCAGGTTCCTCAGGCGTTGGGGCGCTTACCGTGGTTGGCGCTGCTCTTCCTGCGGGAACGGCGCCGACGGCCACCCTTACCCATCCGAATCTCCTCATCACGTCAGGATTCGCGCTGTCCGCGCGAAGACCCATTCTGCCACCCATCCCGAGCGTGCCTCAACTTGGCGACCTGCGGAGGGCCGGTCCCCCTAAGGTTGG
>JAEYUH010000025.1 GCA_023432725.1 Actinomycetes bacterium
ACCGGCGGCAGCTCACCCTGGGGCGCTGTGAAGTCGGGGTTGGTCGGCGGGTAGTACCAGGCGTGCACCTCGCCCTGCGGGCCCTGCCAGGTGAGCGGCTCCGCGCGGGAGATCAACGCCGGGTCGAACACCCGCTGCGACGTGGCCTTCACCACGGTCTGGGCCCCGGTGTCCCAGTCCAGCTCGACGAGCGTGGCCGGCCGGTCGGGGTACCCCAGCAGCGCCAGGCAGCGGGCACCGGCGCCGCTGACCTGGGCGGAGACCGCGTCCGAGTCGACGAGTTCCAGACGGGCCTCGCTGCCCTGGTCGTGGTGGATGACCGCCAGCGAGGCGAAGCCGTGCACCAGCACGCTGCAGCCGATCCGGCCGGCGTCGATCACGCAGTAGGGCGCCGGCCCGAGCGTCCACGGCGCGCCGCAGCAGTCAGCCGGGGCCTCGTACAGGAGTCGCGCGTCGGTCCCGGCCCAGCGGTGGAAGTTCCAGAAGCCGTCGGGGTCGGCGAGGAAGATGAGGGAGCCGTCCGGGGACCACGCCGGGTAGACCGCCGAGACACCGGGACCGCCCGCGATCACGTGCGCCGCCGCCGGGTCGGCCAGCGGCGCTACTTTCAGCAGGGTTGCGTCCCACGGCATGTCGGGGTGGTTCCACTCGACCCACGCCAACCGGCCGTCGGCGGACAGCACGGGATGGGCGTAGAAGTCGGCACCGCGCACCAGCACCCTGCCGCCGATGGCGTTGTCGTCGTCCAGGTCGAGCGCGACGACGGTGGTCTCTGGCTCGACTTCGGGACGGGAGTGGTCCTCCCTGACCGCGAGCACCAACCGGCGGGCGGGATCCAGGAAGAGCGCGGCATAGCGCCACTGATGACCGGGGGCGAACTGTCGCGGCGCCCGATCGGGCTCGACGACATGCAGCGAACCGTCCGGCCAGGTCGAGTAGACCAGGATGCCGTCGGCCACCGTCCAGTCCCCGCCGCCGTACTCGTTCACCCCGGTGCGGACATAGGCCTGCGGGGTCAACTCGGTGCGTCCGGTGCCGTCCTCACGCCACACCGAGACCCTGCCACCCTGCTCGGGATCGGCCTGCGTCCAGTAGCGCGCGCCGCGATCCACGATGCCGTGGGCCAGCCCGACGGTGGCTGCGGTCAGGTCGGCGGCGGTGATCGGGGAGGACCAGCTTCCGTAGGGCGCTTGCGGCATGGCCGTCACTGTAGCGCCGGGGAAAGCGAACGGCCCCGGCGCGGAGCCGGGGCCGTTCGTCAGTCGAAGCTCAGGAGAGCTTGTCGGTCTCGTCGTGGATCCGCAAAGCCACCTGGCTCAGCTTGGCCGAGTGGGCGCGCCCGTGGTGACCGCAGAAGAGGAGCTCGCCGCCGGAGGGGAGGGTTACCCGCACGTAGGCCTGGGCACCACAACGGTCGCAGCGATCGGCTGCGGTCAGTGTGTCAAGGACGGAAGTGCTCATTGGGTCCTCACTCTCATCGCCGGGTAGTCACCATCATTCCCTGTCTGGAACAACACAAAACCTGGGGAATTGTTCCCCTGCTTCGTCGTTGCCCCTTCAGTGTAGGCGGTGCTGGTGACACTCCCGGCCAGGGCCGACACCGTTGCACAACCTCCATCGAACTGTTACACCGGCGAGATAATCTCACCCGGTGACGACGATGACCCCGCGGGCGGCTGAAGGCCGCGACTACGAAGCCAGACACCTGCTCGTGCTCGAGGGCCTGGAGGCCGTCCGCAAGCGCCCCGCGATGTACATCGGCTCGACCGACACCAAGGGCCTGATGCACTGCCTGTGGGAGATCATCGACAACTCGGTGGACGAGGCGTTGGCCGGGTTCGGCACCTCCATCACGGTGAAGCTCGACCCCGACGGCAGCGTCGCCGTCGCCGACCGCGCCCGCGGCATCCCCGTCGACATCGAGCCGCGTACCAAGCTCACCGGCGTCGAGGTGGTCTTCACCAAGCTGCACGCCGGCGGCAAGTTCGGGGCCGGCTCCTACAACGCCACCGGCGGGCTGCACGGCGTCGGGGCCTCGGTGGTGAACGCGCTGTCGTCCCGGCTGGACGTCGAGGTCGACCGCAACGGCGCCACCCACGCGATGAGCTTCCGGCGCGGCGTCCCCGGGGTGTTCGACGGCGACGGTCCGGACGCGCCGTTCACCCCGGGCGGCGGTCTTCGCAAGATCGCCAAGACCGCAAAGGGTGCGACCGGCACCCGGGTGAGGTACTGGCCGGACCGGCAGATCTTCCTGCCGGGTGCCGAGTTGTCGCTCAAGCAACTGCTCGACAGGGCCCGCCAGACCAGCTTCCTCGTGCCCGGGCTCGAGCTGCAGGTCACCGACGCCCGCAAGGGCGAGCCGACCACCGAGGTGTTCCGCCACGACGGCGGGATCTCGGAGTTCTGCGACTTCCTGGCCGCCGACCCGCCGATCACCGACGTGATCCGGCTGCGCGGCACCGACAGGTTCACCGAGACCGTGCCCATGCTCGACGAGAACGGCGCGATGACCCCTAGCGACGTCGAGCGCGAGGTCGATGTCGACGTCGCGCTGCGTTGGGGGACCGGCTACGAGACGAAGGTAGCCTCGTTCGTCAACATCATCGCCACCTCCAAGGGCGGTACCCACGTCACCGGCTTCGAGCGGGGCCTGGTGCGGGCCTTCGCCCGGTCGCTGGACGGCACCCGCCTGCTGCGGGCCAACGAAGAAGTAACCAAGGACGACGTGCTGGAGGGCCTGACCGCTGTGGTCACCGTCCGGCTGGCCGAACCCCAGTTCGAGGGCCAGACCAAGGAGGTCCTCGGCACCCCGCCGGTCACCCGGCTGGCGACCAGGATCGTCGAGAACGAGCTGACCGGGTTCCTCACCTCGAACCGCGCGGCGCTGCGCACCCAGGCCAGGGCGGTGATGGAGAAGGTGGTGGGAGCCTCCCGCACCCGGGTGCAGGCCCGGGCCCACCGGGACGCCCAGCGCCGCAAGAGCGCGCTCGAGTCGAGTTCGCTGCCGGCCAAGCTGGCCGACTGCCGCAGCACCGACCTCGACCGGACCGAGCTGTTCATCGTCGAGGGCAACTCGGCGCTTGGCACCGCCAAGCTCGCCCGCGACTCGGAGTTCCAGGCGCTGCTGCCGATCCGCGGCAAGATCCTCAACGTCCAGAAGGCCTCGATCGGCGAGATGCTGAAGAACGCCGAGTGCGCGTCCATCATCCAGGTCGTCGGCGCCGGCTCGGGCCGGA
>JAEYUH010000236.1 GCA_023432725.1 Actinomycetes bacterium
GACGGGGCCTTCGCGAACCGGTCGGTGGGATCCTCGTCGCCCGGGGCGGCGTAGGCGTAGGTCGGGACGGCGAGGGCGAGCACGCCGGTGGCGATCAGGAGTCTGCGGAACAAGGTGCTACCAAGCCTTTCGCGAGGTGAGACCGGGGGGGTCCGGACCCGGGTACCACCCCAAAGGGCGGGATTCCCGCAGGCTATGGGTCGCATCCCCGGGCGGTCAACGGGTTCAAGGACCGGACGGGCCGTATCCTCAGGACGAACTTGAGACCCCTGCCCGGCAACCGGACAGCAGCCGCGGCGATCCTCGCGCGCCGGGCGTCGTCCTGCGCCACAGTGGAGTATGACGAACTCGCTGACGACCCGGCTGGTCTTCCTCGGTGGCGCAGGGACGGTGACCGGCTCGAAGTACCTGCTCGACGTCGCCGGCCGGCGCATCCTGGTCGACGCCGGCCTCTTCCAGGGCGAGAAGCAGCTGCGCGAACTGAACTGGGCGGCCTTCCCGGTGCCGCCGTCCTCGATCAGCGATGTGCTGATCACCCACGCCCACATGGACCACGTCGGCTACCTGCCGGCGCTGGTCCGCGACGGCTTCGCCGGGAGGGTGTGGGCGACTCCGGCCTCGCTGCGACTGGCGGAGATCGTGTTGCGCGACTCGGCCTTCCTCAACGAGCGGGACGCCGAGCACGCCGCCGAGCGGGGCTACTCCAAGCACCGCCCACCGCTGCCGCTCTACACCACCGCCGATGTCGAGGCGACCCTGCCGCTGCTGCGGCCGGTCGGCTACCACGAGCCGCTGGACCTCTCCGACGGCATCGTCGCCCGGTACATCCCCGCGGGGCACATCCTGGGCTCGGCGAGCATCCACCTCACCACGCCCACGACGCAGGTGCTGTTCTCCGGCGACCTCGGGCGTCGCGAGCACCCTGTCCTGCGCGCCCGCGAGATCCCGCCGGGGGCCGCCACGGTGCTGGTGGAGTCGACCTACGGCGACCGGGAGCACCCCGAGCCTGCGCTCGACCACGAGCCGTTCGCCGATCTGATCCGGCGGACGGCGCGACGCGGCGGCTCGGTCCTCGTCCCCGCGTTCGCCGTCGACAGGACGGAGGTCGTCCTCAAGACGCTCTCGGAGATGCAGGCCGACGGTCGGATCCCGGAACTGCCGATCTACGTGAACTCGCCGATGGCCCTGGCCGCGCTCGCGGTCTACCGCGACCCGCAGTTCCGCGACGAGTTGCGCCCCGACCTCGACCCGGCGCACTTCATCGAGTTGCCCCAGCTGCGGGAGGTCAGGTCGGCGACGGAGTCGATGCGGCTGAACGACCCGCAACACCCGTGCATCATCATCGCGTCGTCGGGGATGGCCACCGGCGGGCGGGTCCTGCACCATCTCGAGCACATGCTCCCCGACCACCGCCACGCCGTCGTGCTGGTCGGCTATCAGGGCGAGGGAACCCGCGGTCGCTCGCTGGTCGAGGGCGCCCGTCACCTGAAGATGCACGGGCGGTACGTGCCGGTGCGGGCCGAGGTGTTGCAGGATGACGAGTTCTCGGTCCACGCCGACGGCTCGGAGCTGTTGGACTGGCTGGAGCAGCTCGTTCCGCGACCCGAGCGGGTGTTCACCGTCCACGGCACCGCGGACGTCGCTGCCACGCTCGCCGGACGAGTGGGTGACCGTCTGGGCACGCCGGGCATCGTGCCGACGCTCGGCGAGACCGTCCGGCTGGATTGACGCCGCGCGCGGGGCTGTCCAGGTGCCGCCCCGCCCCGCGCGCGCGTCGTTCCCCTACCGCGTGCCGATTCCGGCCTGTTCCGCCAACAGCTCCAGGACGTGGCGGTAGGGCTTGCCGGTCGCACGGGTCATCCCCAGCTCGCAGGTGCGGTTGCAGCTGGCGTGCGCCTCGGCATCGAGTCGGGCAACCTCGGCGGCCTCTGGGGCCGTCGCTGCTGCCGTGAGTTCGGGGTGCAGCATTCCGCGGTCTCCCGCGAAGGCACAGCAACCCCAGTCGAGCGGGACGTTGACCGTGTCGGCCACCGCCTTGGCGACCTTGACCAGATCGGGGTTGAGCCCCATCTGGGTCGACGAGCAGGTCGGGTGGATGGTCAGCGACTCCAGCTTCTTGTACTCACCCAGGATCGGCAGGACGTGCTGGGCGACGAACGACACGGAGTCGATCATCGTGATCCTGAGCTCCGGATCGGTCTCGATCATGTGCTTGAACCCCTCGGTGCACGAGGAGGCGTCGCACACGACCGGGAGCCGGCCGTTGTCGGTGATCCTGCGGATCACGGGCAGGACGCGGTCCTTCATCTCCGCGTACCCGTTCGGGATCCCCTTGCTGGACCACGGCGTGCCACAACACATCGACTCGATCTCCGGCGGTACCAGCAGGGTGAGCCCCGCCTTCTCGCAGAGCGCCTCGAAGCTGAGCTGCACGCCCGGCCCCTCCAGCGGCCCGAACATCACGTTCACGCACGCCGGAAGGTAGACCGCTGTGGGCTCGCCGCTGGGCAACGGACGCCGGCGCGGCGGGCCGCCACCGGGCAGTTCCTTCGACCACAGCGGGATGTTCTCCTTGCCGAGCACAGCGCGGGCACCCTTGTCGACTCCGACGAGCGCAGTCTCCAGCGGGCCCGGCAGGGCGTCGGTGAGGCTCATCACCGTCGAGAACATGCCGGTGGTGCCCTTCCAGTGCTTGGACAGGGTCGTCCACACCGCCTTGGTCGCCGGCGCCGTGGTCTTCTCGCGGCGAAGCTTCTTCACCAGCAGGCCGGTGTTGATCTTCACCGGGCAGGCGGTGCCGCACATCCCGTCGACGGCGCAGGTGTGGACCACCTGGTAGTCGAACTCCTTCTCCAGCCGTGCCACAGCTTCGGTGTCGCCGGCCAGGGTGAGGTTCTCGATCTCGCGCCGGACGGCGATCCGCTGCCGCGGGGTGAGGGTGAGGCTGCGGGACGGGCAGACCGGCTCGCAGTAGCCGCAGGAGGTGCAGCGGTCGACTTCCTCTTCGACGCTCGGGTTGTTCTTGATGTGCTTGAGGTGCAGGTCGGGATCATCGGTGATGATCGTCCCTGCGTTCAGCAGGCCGCTCGGGTCGAACAGCTGCTTGATCTCGCGCATCACGCCGTACAACTCGTCGCCGTACTGTCGCCGAACGTACGGCGACATCACCCGTCCGGTGCCGTGTTCGGCCTTCAACGACCCGTCGTTGGCGATGATCAGGTCGACCATCTCCTCGGTGAAGTCGATGTACCGCTTCATCTGCTCATCGGTCTCGAACCGGTCGGTGAGCATGAAGTGGACGTTGCCGTCCTTGGCGTGACCGAAGATCACCGAGTTCTCGTAGGCGTACTTGTCGAAGAGCACTGCCAGTTCGACACAGGTGTCGGCCAGCCTCTCGACAGGGACGACGACGTCCTCCAGCAGGGCGGTGGTGCCGCTCTTGCGGGCGCCTGCCACCGAGGTGTACAGGCCCTTGCGCAGCGTCCACAGCTCCGCCCGCAGCACCGGATCGTCGGCCAGGGCCACCGGGCCGCCCACCGGCAGCTGGCTCAGCGTCGGACCGGCCTCGTGGACCAGGTGCTGAAGCTCTTCGGCCGAGGTGGCCTGGTACTCCAGCAGCAGGGCCGCCTGGGTGGTGACGGTGAGTTCCTTGATCATCGCCGGTGTTTCGGGGAACGCCTGGCCGACCCGCTGCGAGGTGGCGTCCATCAGCTCGAGGGTCGCCGCCCCGGTCGCCACCAGCCCCGGCAGGGAGTTGTTGGCGGCGTACAGGTCGTCGAAGACCACCAGGGCGGTCTTGATGAAGCCCCGCACCGGGATCGTCCGGAAGGTCGCCGAGGCCACGAAGGCCAGGGTCCCCTCGCTGCCGATCAGCAGGTGGGTGAGGATCT
>JAEYUH010000262.1 GCA_023432725.1 Actinomycetes bacterium
TTGCGGGCGATCGCAAGACAGGCCGCCCTGGCCACGATCAGCAGCGGCGAGACCCGCAGGCCGCGGAAGTCGGGCCGCTCCCGCAGCACGTCGAGCAGCTCCACAGTGCGGGTGACGTCCACCTCGACCCAGGCTGTCGCCTGGGGGACGTTCAGCGACTGCGTCATGGTGCGGAACATCTCCCGGCGGACGCCGCGCAGCGGCACCCGCTGCGTGGTTCCGGGGGTGTCGATCCTGCCCTGCCCACTCGCCGCCGCGATCACGTCCTCGTGGGTGATCAGGCCGGCCGGCCCCGTGCCCTGGACCGTGGACAGGTCGACCCCGAGGTCGCGCGCCACCCGGCGTACCGGCGGCTTCGCCAGCGGGGGGTGCGGGATCTCGCCGCCGCCGGTCGGCCGGCCGGGCGGCGGCAGGCTCTCCCCGGACGGGGCGGCGTCGACCGGCCCCAGCGGAGCGACGTGGTCGATCGGACGGGAGACGGGCCAGTCCGTGGTGTACGACTCCTGGACCCGCTCGGCCGAGGGGGCCGCGACCGTCTCTGCGCGCTTGCGACTGCGCCGGGCCAGGGCACCCGGCTTGGCGCCGTAGCCCACCAGATTGGGTGCTGAGGCGGCGTCGGGGTGGACGGTGTCGCCGTTGGCGTCCTGCAGCCGGCCGGAGACCTCAGGCCCGGGGCTCGGCGCGGACGGCTCGGCGGCGGCGTCCGGAGCCTCGTCCGGCTCCCCGATCCGGATGATCGGGGTCCCGACCTCTACCATCTCGCCCTCGCCCGCCAGCAGCGCCAGCACGGTGCCTGCCACCGGGCAGGGCAGTTCGACGAGACTCTTGGCGGTCTCGATCTCCAGCAGGATGTCGTTGACGGCGACGGTGTCGCCCACCGCCACCTTCCACGCCACGATCTCGGCCTCGAGCAGGCCCTCTCCGGGGTCGGGCAGCTTGAACTCGTACACCACTGTCTCCTCAGAACGCCAGCGACCGGTCGACGGCGTCGAGGACGCGGTCCAGGTCGGGCAGGTAGTCGGTCTCGGCGCGGTTCGGCGGATAGGGCATGTCGTACCCGGTGACCCGAAGCACGGGGGCCTGCAGCGCGTAGAAGCACCGCTCCTGGATCCGGGCAGCGATCTCGGCGCCCATCCCCGCCGTCCCCATCGCCTCGTGGACCACCACGGCACGGCCGGTCTTGGCCACCGAGGTGAGGATCGTGTCGTCGTCCAGCGGCGAGATCGTCCGCAGGTCGACGACCTCGAGGTCCTTGCCCTCCTCAGCCGCCACGATCGCCGCCTCCACGCAGGGCCGCACCATCCCGCCCCAGGCCAACAGGGTGAGGTCCTTGCCCTGCTTGAGCACCCGGGCCTGGTGCAGCGGCATCGGTACTGCCTCGGTGTCGACCTCGCCCTTCTCGTGGTAGCGCCGCTTGGGTTCCATGAACACCACGGGGTCGGGGGAGGTGATCGCCTGCTGGATCATCCAGTACGCGTCCGACGGGGTGGCGCAGGCGACGACTTTCAGGCCGGGGGTGTGCGCGAAGTAGGCCTCCGGCGACTCGCTGTGGTGCTCGACGGCGCCGATCCCGCCCCCGTAGGGCAGGCGCAGCACCATCGGCACGTTCATCCGTCCGTGCGAGCGGTGGTACTGCCGGGCCACCTGGGTCACCAACTGGTTCATCGCCGGGAACACGAAGCCGTCGAACTGGATCTCGACCACCGGCCGGTAGCCCAGCAGGGCCATGCCGAGCGCCGTCCCCACGATCCCCGACTCGGCCAGCGGGGAGTCGATCACGCGGTCGCCGCCGAACTCGGCCTTGAGCCCCTCCGTCACCCGGAAGACGCCACCGAGGTTGCCGATGTCCTCACCGGCCAGCAGCACCTTCGGGTCGGCCGCCAGGGCCCGCCGCAGCCCTGCGTTGAGCGCCTTCACCATGGTCAGGGTCGTCATCACGCCTCCTCGAAGGACGCCCGGTAGGCGAGGTACTCGTCCCGTTGCTGCTGCAGCGCGACCGGGGTCTCGGCGTAGACCTTGTCCCACCACTGGGACAGGTCCGGCTCGGGCAGCGTCACACAGTCGTTGCGCCACTGCTCGGCGAGCGCGTCGGACTCGGCGGCGAGGTCGTCGAGCCAGCGCTGGTCGATGGCGTCCTGGGCCAGCAGGTAGGTCTTCACCCGCTCGATCGGGTCGCGTGCCCGCCAGGTCTCCAGTTCCTCGGCGCGGCGGTACTTGGTGGGGTCGTCGGAGGTGGTGTGGGCACCCATCCGGTACGTGAAGGCCTCGATCAGGGCGGGGCCCTCGCCCCGCCTCGCCCGCTCCAGCGCCCACCTGGTCACCGCCTCGCAGGCGAGCACGTCGTTGCCGTCCACCCGGATGCCGGGGAAGCCGAAACCCGCCGCCCGCCGGTAGAGCGGGATCCGGGACTGCAGGGCTATCGGCTCCGAGATCGCCCACTGGTTGTTCTGGCAGAAGAACACCACGGGGGCCCCGAAGGAGGCGGCGAAGACGAAGGACTCGTTGACGTCGCCCTGGCTGGTAGCCCCGTCCCCGAAGTAGGTGATGACGGCGGCGTTCTGCTCGGCGTCCGGCCCCCCGACCAGGCCGTCGCGCTGCAGCGCCATCCCCATCCCCACCGAGAGCAGCAGGTGTCCACCGATCACCCAGGAGTAGAGCTGGAAGTGCTTGCCACGGGCGTCGAGGTCGACCATGCCCGACCCGCGGAAGACGTTGAGCAAGGCCCGCATGTCCACCCCGCGCACCCAGGCCACGCCGTGCTCCCGGTAGGACGGCACGGTCTGGTCGCGGTCGGTGATCGCCCTGGCCGAGCCGACCTGCGCCGCCTCCTGCCCCAAGGACGGTGGCCAGAGCCCGAGTTCGCCCTTGCGCTGCAGCGCCGTCGCCTCGGCGTCGAAGCGTCGGGTGAGCACCATGTCGCGCAGGCTGACCGCGATGTCCGCGTCGCTGCCGGAGTAGGTGAAGTCGGGGTGGTCGACCCGGTTTCCGTCCGGATCGAGCAACTGGACGAAGTCACCGCCTGATTCAGGCATGGATCTCCTCGGGGGCTGGGGGACCGGCGATCTCCAGAAACCTACGGTTACGTAACCAAAGGTGTCAAGCCTGCGCCGACGGGTGGGCCCGCGACCCCTACGGCGACCGCCGGACAGAACTAGGGTGTTGGCATGACCACCCTGGCCGAGTTTCGTGACCGCTACGGCGCCCTCGTCGTGGCGGCCTGCGAGTGGCGCGCCATGCAGGCCGACGCCGAGGTGCTGGCCGGACGGGTGTTCGCCGGCCTCTCCGACCTCCCCGCCCCGCCTGACCTGCCGACTACCTACCAGTTGATCGACAAGGTGGTGATGGACGCCTACCTCGAGGCCTCGAGGTCCCTGTCGATCCTCGACCGGCTGCGCGGCGACAAGCAGACCCCGCTGCCCAACGCCCCTGTGGACGACGCCCTGCACGCCTCGCTCAGGGACGCGGTGACCCGGCTCGGCGGCCGCGACCGCGAGGTGCTGCAGCTGTGCTACTGGGACGAGCTCGCCGAGGCCGAAGCGGCCGAAGTACTCGGACTCGACCTCGCCCGGCTGCGGGAACGCCGCGAGCACGCCCTCGACCGCTACCGGGGGATCCTGCGGCGCAGGGCGCCGTCGGCTGACCCGGCCGCTGCCTCGCACCTGTTCCGCAGCGTGAAACCTGGCCGCCACACCCGCTGGGAGTGAGTCGGCGCGCCGATAGGGTGCAGCGGTGTCCAGTCCGGCCCAGCCCTCGCGGCGCCCCCTGGCGTCCTGGCTCGCCATCAGCCTGACGGTCGGCGCCCTGCTGGCGGCGGCCGCGGTGATCGGACGACCCGCTGCCGCCGCTGCCGACGGCGCCTCCGCCTGGCTGCCGCCGGACGGCCACCGCACCCGCCTGGCCGCTGCCGGCTCGATCGCCGCCACCGAATGGTCTCGTCCCACCGCCTTCTCGCTCGCCCAGTCCGCCGCCCCCGAGTTCTGGGTCTGGGCCCAGATCACCGAGACGGGCTGGGACACGGCCACCTACCTGCGCGCGATGACCTACCGGCTCGACCGGGCCGGCGGCTCCCAGGGCCGCCGCGAGGCGCTGTGGGTGCTGGACGACACCGGCGCCCGCCAGGTGCTCGACCTCACCGGGGACGGCGAGAGCATCGTCTTCGAGCCCGGCAGGCTCGACCTTCCGGCGGGCCTTCAGGCCGGTGACGCCTGGACCTCGGAGGGGGAACTCGCCCGCCGGGTGCCCGGGGAGGAGTGGGCGGTCCACGCCTACCGCGCCGAGTACCGCGCCCTGGCCGCCGGCGACCCGACGTTGGCGGGGCGGGGGTGCGTGGTCATCGTCGGCGAGTTCAGCTTCGCCGAGCAGACCAGGCCCGGGGAGCAGACCTGGTGCCCGGGTGCCGGCGTGGTGGCTTCCAGCGACGCCGACACCCGCTGGGCTCCGGGCGGCCCGGCGCCCGCCCCCACCGTCCCCGAGCCTGCGCCCTTCGACTGGTCGCGGGTCGAGGACGTGGAGTTCACCACCAGCACGCTGAACCAGGTCGGCGTCGGCGTGGCCCAGGTCTCGCCGGTGGTGGCACCCGGGATCCAGCCGGACGGGCGCCTGGTGTTCACCAACCAGGTGCTGCCCGACGTCCTCGCCCTCGACGTGACGGCCGACCCGGCGCCGGTCGCCTGGCACTCCCGCCCCGGCGCCACCCCCACCACCGGCGGGACGTTCGGCGGGCTGACCGTGGTCGCCACCGCCGCGCGCACCGTCGTCGGCTACGGCCCCGACGGCCAGTGGCTGTGGGAAGCGACGCTGAGCGACATCACCCGGGTGCCGCCGGTTCGGCTGGGGAGCTTGGTGGTGCTGCTCTCCCTCGACGGCAGGGTGACCGCCCTCGACCTGGCCACCGGCGCGCAGGCGTGGCACGCCGACCTGGCCGGTGAGATCCGCCGTGCCCCGATCGTGGTGGGCGACCGGTTGATCGTCGGTGACCAGACCGGTGCGCTGACCTGTCTGGACGCCGGCGGCACCGAGCAGTGGGTGGTCGACGCCGGGGTCGCGCTGAGCCTGGCGGCCTCTGGCGGCGCGGAGCCGGTGGTGGTGGTCGGCAGGGATGGATCGCCCGTCCTGCAGGCCTACCGGGTCTCGGACGGCTCACGGGTCTGGCGCGTCCGCCACTACGACGA
>JAEYUH010000052.1 GCA_023432725.1 Actinomycetes bacterium
TCGTCGTAGCTGCGGGAGGTCGCTGTCGCCTCGGTGCAGATCAGGCCGATCCGGCCCTGCTTCGAGACCCGGACGGCACGCCGGGCCGCCGGCAGGATGACGTCGATCACCGGGATGTCGTAGCGCTCCCTGGCGTCGCGCAGCACCGCCGACGAGGCGGAATTGCACGCGATGACGAGTGCCTTCACGTCCTGTTCGGCCAGGTAGTCCAGGCACTCCAGGGCGTACTCGCGAACCTCGGGGATGAGCTTGGTGCCGTACGGGGCACGGGCGGTGTCGCCCAGGTAGATCATGTCCTCGCCCGGCAACTGGTCGAGGATCGCGCGGGCGACGGTGAGCCCGCCGAAGCCGGAGTCGAAGACCCCGATCGGGGCGTCAGGCGCTGCCACGAGCCAAGACTCTATTCCGCGCGGCATGATGGAGCCAAAGCGAACCCGGAGGCGCGCCGCATGCAGATCCCACCGATCGACCTGAGCCGGTGGACGCTGCGTGCCCTGCGGTTGCTGGACGAGGCCCGGCGGGCGCTGCAGCCCGAGCCGCGCAAGCCGCCGCGTCCCAACGAACCCAACCGGGAACGCCCCGACATCTGGTAGCCACCCGCCAACCCGCGGGCGCCGGCGATCAACGCGTGACGACCGCTGTGGTGAGCGGGCACCCGGAGGAGGCGCACTCCCCGCAGCCGGTCGGGGCACACTGCGAGGACGGGGTCCAACCGGTCACCCGGCCGGAGCGAACCAGCCGGCCGACCACCGCCCGCACCAGGTCAGGGCTGAGCCCCGTGCGCGCGGCCAGGTCGGGGACGGCTCGCACCCCGGCTTCGATCTCGGCCAGGACGGCGGTCACCGGGGCGCTCACCAGAACAGCCTTCCCACCTGGAACACCGCAACCGCGAGCGTCCAGGCGACCGCGAGCTGCAGCCCGATCCCGAACAGCGTCCACTTCGGCCCGATCTCGCGCCACTGGGTGCCGATCGTCGCCACGCAGGCGGTGTAGGACATCATGAACACCAGGAAGGCGAGCGCCGCCGGTAGCGGGTGGCCACCAGAGGACTCGGTGAAGTCGGCCACCAGCCGGTCGCCCAGCGCGCCGGCCTGGCCCTCCTCCGGCTCGTCCACGGCGTAGGTCTGCGCCCACGAAGAGATGACAGCCTCCTTGGCGACGAACCCGACCACGAGCGCCGAGGTGGTCTCCCACTTGGCGAACCCGGTGGGCCCGAAGACAGGGGTGATCGCCTGCGCCGCGACGCCGTAGGCGGAATCGGCGACCGGGGTGTCGGCGAAGGAACCGTCCCCGCGAACCGGGATCGCCTGCAGCATCCAGACCACCGCCACGGTGACGACGATGATGCCGGACGCGGTCTGCAGGAAGCCCTTCAGCCGGACCCACGCGACCGAGGCGGTCAGCCGCAGCGTGGGCACCTGGTAGGGCGGCAGGTCGATCACCAGCGGATCGATCGGCTGGTTGCGCCACAGGGTGTGCCGCAGCAGCAGGCCGGTCCCGATGATGATCACGATCGAGGCCAGGTACATCGCAAAGACCACGGTGCCGGCGTTCGGGCCGAAGAAGGCGACCCCCACCATCACGAAGACGGCGAGCCGTGCGGTGCAGGCGGTGAACGGGACGAGCAGGGCGGTCAGGATCCGCTGCCCTGCCACCGGCAGCACGCGGGTGGCCGAGACGGCAGGGACGTTGCACCCGTAGCCGACGATCAACGGCAGGAAGGCACGACCCGGCAGCCCGATCGCCCGCATCACCCTGTCGGTGACCACCGCGGCCCTGGCGAGGTAGCCCGAGTCCTCCAGCAGCGCCAGCAGCACGAACATCAGCGCCATCAGCGGGACGAAGGTCAGCAGCGAGCCGACGCCGGCGATGATCCCGTCCACCAGCAGGCCCTCCAGCCAGCTGCCGCCCAGGCCGGCGCCGGCCAGCAGCGCGCGGGTGGCGTCGGAGGCGGGGCCCGAGAAGAAGGAGTCCAGGCCGTCCTGCAGCGGAGCGGCGACGGTAGTGGTGACCTGGAAGACCAGCCACATCAGCGCCAGGAAGATCAGCGGACCGATCACCGGCGCCGTGATCCAGCGGTCGACCCGGTCGGAGAAGGTGAGTCCCACCCGGTCGGACTCACTGGTCGCCGCCGCACTGGCGGCGGCCACCCAGCTGAACCTGTCGTCGTCCAGCGCCAGCGGGTCGTCGGGCAGCGTTCCGGCCCGGGGGGCGGGGACGGGGGCCTGCAGAGCGGCTCGCACCGCGGTGGCCAGCCCTTCCAGGCCGCTGCGCCGGCGTGGGTCGATGGCCACCACAGGGGCTCCTACCGCCTCACTGAGGCGGTCGAGGTCGACGGTCACGCCGTGCTTGGCGGCGATGTCCAGCATGGTGAGCGCCACCACCACCCGGGTGGCGTGCTCGCGGACCTGGCAGGTGAGGAACAGGCTCTGGGCCAGCCGCGAGGCGTCCACCACGAGCACGCAGACGTCGGGACGCCCTGCCTCGTCGACGTCGACCAGCAGTTCGCGGGTGAGTTCCTCGTCGGGCGACTCGGGGTCGAGGGAGTAGGCCCCCGGCAGGTCGATCAGCGTGAGGTCGAGCGGGCCGGTGTCGCAGGCGCAGCCTTCGCAGGTGCAGGCCTGTTGACCGCAGCAGGCGCAGGGCTGCCCCTCGCAGCGCCAGAGGCCGCGGGAAACCTCGACGGTGGTGCCGGGCCAGTTGCCCATCGTCACCCGGGCCCCGGTGAGGGCATTGAACAGGGTGGACTTGCCGGTGTTCGGTGCACCGACCAGCGCCACGACGGGTGCGTCCGGACCGGCCGGAGCGGACAGCGCCGCGCTGTGGCAGGTGGCCTTGAGCGAGGGTGCCGGCGCACCCTTGGTCGGTGGGACTGCCAGCGCCTGGCTCATCCGAGGACTTCGACCCGCAGGTGGCGCAGCACGCCGGCTCCGAGGGCGATCCGGGATCCGCCGACGCAGGCCAGGCGACCCCCGCCCGCGGTGGCCTGGAGCAGAACAAGCTGGGTGCCGCGGCGCAGCCCCAGCGCCGCCATCCGGCGGGCAGTGCCGGGAGCGCCGGCAGCCTCGTGCACGCTGAGGCGGGCCTGCAGCGGCGCGCGGTCCAGGGTGGTGATACCCGACATGTAGGTAAGCCTACGCTAAATTACCTACGCAGCGCGCGCGTTTTTCAAAAGGTGGGACCAAATCTCGCAGAACCCCCACAACGGTGCACAAACGCGCCGCCGGCTGGTCGCCGCTGCGACGGGGATCGCCCGGTCACAGCTGCGAGAGCAGTCCCTCGCTGAGGTAGCCCAGCCACTCGTAGACCCGGTAGACGTAGCTGCGCGGGTCGTCCTCGCCGAGCTGGTCGAGGTCGTCGGCGTCCTCCGCCCGCTCGATGCCGAGGCGAACCGCGAGGCTCAGCCGCAGCGCCGTCAACGCCTTCAGCCAGGTGTCGATCTCGATCACCCTGACCTCCACCGGCTTGCGCCCGCCCTCGGAGTCGCGCAGCGCCGACATCACGGTCTCGGCGTGCTCGATCCTGTCCTGGCGCTGCCTGGCCTGGGTGAACCGGCGGAACTCGGCGGTGGCGGCAGGATCCTGCGGGTACGCATCGGGGAAGAGACGGCCGATCACCGGGTCGGTGTGGTCGAGTTGCCCGGTCTCGGAGAACTCGGCCTGCCACCTGGCGAACGGATCGTCGTCCGGCACGGGTTCGCCGTCGCCCTCGAGCAGGCCGGTCAGCTGGTCGAGCAGGGACTCCAGCAGGGTCGCCTCGTACTCGGTGAGCCGGAGCCGGATCACCGGGCCCTTGCGGACGAAGGGCCTCACGAGGCCTTCTCCAGGGTGGCCCACAGTCCGTAGGAGTGCATGGCGTCCACGTCAGCCTCCATCTCCTCACGGGTGCCGTGCGACACCGCGGCCTTGCCCTCGTTGTGCACCTGCAGCATCAGCTTGTCCGCCTTCGGCTCCGGATAGCCGAAGTAGGTGGCGAAGACGTGGGTCACGTAGCTCATCAGGTTGACCGGGTCGTCCCAGACGATGGTCACCCAGCCGGCGTCGAGCGCCTGCTGCTCCTGCGTCCGCTCCGAGACAGCGGTGCCGCCGGCGGGACGCTCGGGTGCGGCGGGACTGCTCATACCCGCCATTCTGGCACGCCACGAGGACGGCTCCCCCGGCCTGGCCGACCGGGCTCCCGGCTCGCTGGCGTGACCGTCGGCAGGGCCCTACTGTGGCCGATATGGGTGACTCTCCTGCGGCGGGGCCAAGCACCGCGCTGTTGACCGACCACTACGAGCTGACCATGGTGCGGGCCGCCCTCACCTCGGGCACGGCCGCCCGCCGCAGCGTCTTCGAACTGTTCGCCCGGCGGCTGCCGACCGGACGCCGCTACGGCGTGGTGGCAGGAGTGGGGCGGGCCCTGGACGCCATCGAGCAGTTCCGGTTCGACCCTGCCGAAGTCGACTTCCTGCTCACCCACCACGTGGTGGACGAGGCCACCGCCGACTGGCTGGCCGGCTACCGGTTCACCGGAGACATCTGGGGCTACCCCGAGGGCGAGGTGTACTTCCCCGGCTCGCCGCTGCTGACCGTGGAGGGCACCTTCGCCGAGGCCGTGGTGCTGGAGACCGTCCTGTTGTCGATCTACAACTACGACTGCGCCGTCGCCTCGGCCGCCTCCCGGATGATCCAGATGGCCGGCGACCGTCCGTGCATCGAGATGGGCTCGCGCCGCGCCAACGAGGGGGCCGCGGTGGCCGCCGCCCGCGCTGCCTACGTCGCAGGCTTCGCCGCCACCTCGAACCTCGAGGCGGGACGCCGCTACGGCATCCCCACCACCGGCACCGCCGCCCACTCGTTCACCCTGCTGCACGACTCCGAGGAGCAGGCCTTCGCCGCCCAGCTCGCAGCACTGGGCGAGGACACCACCTTGCTGGTCGACACCTACGACGTCGAGGCGGCGATCCGCACCGCCGTCCGACTGACCGAGGGCCGGCTCGGGGCGATCCGGCTGGACTCCGGCGACCTGGCCGAGCAGGCCAGCGAGGCCCGCGCACTGCTCGACTCGCTGGGTGCCACCCACACCCGGATCATCGTCACCTCCGACCTCGACGAGTTCCAGATCGCCGCGCTGCGCAGCGCCCCGGTGGACGGCTACGGGGTGGGCACCTCGCTGGTCACCGGATCCGGGGCACCCACCTGCAGCTTCGTCTACAAGCTGGTGGCACGGGCGACTGACGACGGGCCCGACGCCCCCGTCTTCCCGGTCGCCAAGCTGAGCCTCAACAAGGGGTCGGTCGGCGGCCGGAAGTTCGCGCTCCGCCGGCTCGATGCCAACGGGCACGCCGAGGCGGAGGTGGTCGGCATCCAGGCCGCCCCGGACGGCGACCACAACGACCGTCCCCTGCTGGTCCAGCTGGTCGACAACGGCCGGGTGGTGGGCCGCGAGCCGCTGGCCGACGCGAGGCAGCGCCACCGCAGGGCGCTCGCCGAGCTGCCCTCCAGCGCGCGCAAGATGTCGCGCGGCGAGGCCGTCCTCGAGACCGTGATGCTGGACGAGGCAGGCAGCCCCACCCTCAACCCGTACGCCACCAAGGAGGCCTGATGTCCCGCGCGCTGATCGTCGTCGACGTCCAGAACGACTTCTGCGAGGGCGGTTCGCTCGCCGTGGCCGGCGGGGCCGCGGTGGCGGGCGCGATCTCCGGGTTGTTGGGCGGCGACCACGGCTACGACCACGTGGTGGCCACCCAGGACCACCACATCGACCCCGGGCCGCACTTCTCCGAGACCCCCGACTACGTCGACTCATGGCCGCCCCACTGCGTGGCCGGCACGCCGGGTGCGGAGTTCCACCCCGGTCTGGCCAACCGCCCCTTCGAGGCGGTCTTCACCAAGGGTGAGTACGCAGCCGCCTACTCAGGGTTCGAGGGCAGCAGCGACGGCGAGAGCCTTGCCGAGTGGCTGGCCGACCACGAGGTCGAGGCGGTGGACGTGGCAGGGATCGCCACCGACCACTGCGTCAGGGCGACCGCGCTGGACGCCGCTGCCGCAGGCCTGGAGACCAGGGTGCTGCTCGACCTGACCGCGGCGGTCTCGCCCGACCGGCTCGACACCACGCTCGGCGAGTTCGCGCAGGCGGGGGTGACGGTGGTCGGCGGGTACCCCTCGTCCTGACCGGCGGCGCCGGTCAGTCCAGCACCACCTCGGGGATGGACCGGGGCGCGACCGGCGGCGCGGTGAACTCGTTCATGATCCCGGCCAGCCGCAGCGCGCGCTCGTCCACGTAGAGCTCTTCAAGGCTCATCGTGCGGCCGTCGGGGTGGCTCAGCGGGATCCGCCAGTTCGGGTACTCGCGCCATGTACCCGGCTGGTTCTGGGTGCGCCGGTCGCCGA
>JAEYUH010000346.1 GCA_023432725.1 Actinomycetes bacterium
CCGACCCTCGACGCCGACCAGGTGGCCGCCTTCGAGGGGACCCTGATCGACGTCAGGGCGCCCGAGCGGTACCGCGGCGAGGTCGAACCGATCGACAGCCGCGCCGGCCACATCCCCGGCGCCGTGAACCGTCCGGTCAAGGACTTCTGGGATGCCGAGGGCAAGCTGCCCCCGCCCGAGCGGCTCCGGGAGTTGCTCGCCCTGCCCGAGGGGGCACCGGTCGCCGTGTACTGCGGCTCGGGGGTCTCGGCGGCCAGGGTGCTGCTGGCGCTGGCCAGCCTGGGCGTGGACGCCGCGCTCTACCCGCCGTCGTGGTCGGGCTGGTCCAGCGATCCGGACCGTCCGGTGGCGGTGGGCGGGTGATCGAGCCTCCCTCGCTGGCCACCACCCGCCTCGACCACATCGAAGCCAACCTCGCTGCGATCCGGCGGCGGGTCGAGGGCAGGCCCCTGCTCGCCGCGGTGAAGGCGGACGCCTACGGCCACGGCGCCGTCGAGGTGGCGCTCCACCTGCAGCGCACCGGCGCCGCCGACCAGCTCGGGGTGGCGACCGTCGGGGAAGGCATCGAGCTTCGCCGGGCCGGGGTCACCCTGCCGATCCTCAAGCTCTCGGTGGCCCGCGGTCCCGAGGTCGCCGCCGCCGTGGCGCACGACCTGGCTCTGGTGGCGATCGACGAGGAGTCGGTCGCCGCGGCGGGCGCGGCGGCCGCCGCCACCGGCACGCAGGCCACTGTCCACCTCAAGGTCGACACCGGGATGCACCGGCTGGGCTGCCCGCCGGCGGACGCCGTCCGGCTGGCCCGGCTGGCCGATTCGACCCCCGGCGTCCGGCTGGTAGGACTGATGTCGCACCTCCCGATCTCCGACAGCCCGGCCGGTGACGCCTTCACCGCCGCCCAGATCGCTCTGTTCGGGGAGGTGGCGGCCCAGGTCGAGCAGGCCTGTGGTCCGCTGTTGAAGCACCTGGCGAACTCCGGCGGGATCCTCGCCCACCCCGGGTCCTGGTTCGACATGGTCCGCCCCGGAGTCATGGTGTACGGCTCGTACCCAGACCCAGAGGTGCCCCGCACCGTCGACCTGCTGCCCGGCCTCGAGTGGCGCAGCCGGGTCACCTTCGTGCATCGGGTCAAGGCGGGCGAGACCGTCGGCTATGGCAGGACCTGGACGGCACCGGCCGACACCTGGGTCGCCACCGTGGCCGTCGGCTACGGCGACGGTTACTCCCGCTCGCTGTCGAACCGCGGCCGGATGCTCGTCCGGGGCGTCTCCTACCCGATCGCGGGCCGGGTGAGCATGGACCAGACCATGATCGACCTCGGCCCCCAGACCACCGTCGCCGTCGGCGACGAGGTGGTGCTGATCGGTGGCGACGGCGACCAGGCGATCACAGCCGCCGAACTCGCCGCGCTGCAGGGGACCATCCCGTACGAGGTCACCTGCGCCATCAGTCGCCGGGTGGCCCGCGCCTACCGCAGCTGAGCCTGCGACGATCGGGGCGTCAGCCGCCGTAGCGGGTGAGCTGCTGCCGGGCCACGAACTCGCGCCGGGCGTAGCCGGCGAGGCCGAAGGTGAGCAGCCCGTCCACGGCGGCGCCGACGCCGCCGCCGACCAGCGGGATCCGCCGGAGCACGATCACCGCCAGGTGCTTGCCGCCGATCCGTCCGGCCAGCGAACCGGCCACGCGTTCGCTGATCTCGCGATCCAGCCGGGGGTCGAAGACGGGTGCGGTCGCCACGGCCAGCGGGGTGGTGGGCAGCTTGCCCTCGCCGACCAGCTTGCGGACCTCGTCCTCGCCCAGCATCGCCAGCGCGACGGCCGCCCGCACCCGCCGGTCGGTGACGTCGTACCCGCGCAGGTGGGCGACCGCGGCCACCATCCGGACGCTGAGCACCGCCATCCCTGCGAGGTTGGCGGGCAAGCCGATCGGAACGGTGATCAGGCCACCGACGCTGGTCACGAAGCCCTGCGCGGAGGCGAGGCCGACGTGCTGGGTGACCACGGCGTCGATGGCGGCCTCCCGGTCGCCGCGCTCCTCCAGCTTCTTCGCCGCGGCGGCAACCGCCCCGGGGAAGGTGTCGTTGCCATCGATCCCGAAGTCGATGAGTTGCCGGAGCACGCCACCGGCGACCTCCGGAGTCCGTGCCACGAGCTGCTTGCCGATCTCACCAGCGGTTGCCATTGACGTCCTTCCGACCCGCCCAGCCTACGCAGCGCGTCCCCGCCGCGACACGGGGCCGATCCCCACCCCGACCCCGGTTCGACCCGGACGTCACAGCACGGTGGGAGAATCCCCGCATGTGGCGCTCAGCGATCTTCGGACCGGCGGAGGACTGGCCCGCCCAGGACCTGATCGCGTTCTCAGCCGAGTTCGACCCGGAGCTCGTGGTGGACGCCTACCGGTCGGGGGTGTTCCCGATGCCGCTGCACGCCTCGGGGTTCGGCGAGATGGGCTGGTGGTCGCCCACCCGGCGCGGCGTCCTGCCGGTGGACGCGCTGCGGGTCACCCGCTCGATGCGCAAGGCGGCCCGGCGCTACACCACCACTGTGGACACGGCGTTCGACCGGGTGATCGCCGCCTGCGCAGACCCGTCCCGCCCCAACGGCTGGATCGACGCCGAGATCATGGCGGTCTACCGGGCGCTGCATCGTGACGGGCGCGCCCACTCCGGCGAGGCCTGGGACTCCCAGGGACGGCTGGTCGGCGGCCTCTACGGGGTCAGCCTCGGCGGGCTGTTCGCCGGGGAGTCGATGTTCCACGACCCCGTCCACGGCAGGGACGCGTCCAAGGTCGCGCTGATGGCGCTGGTCGACCTGCTCAGCGACGAGCACGCCGAGGAGCGGATCATCGACGTGCAGTGGCAGACCCCGCACCTGGCCAGCCTCGGGGTGATCGAGGTGGACAGGGCCGAGTACCTCGCCCTGCTCGAGGAGGCGCTCGGCGTCCCCGAGCCGCAGTGGCGCCGATAGCCGGGACTACAGTTCACACATGCCTGAACTGCCCGAGGTTGAGGCGCTGCGGGGGTTCCTCGCCGAGCGGACCCTCGGCGCCGTCGTCGCCGACACCCAGCTCGTCGCGTTCGCCTGCCTCAAGACCGTGGCTTACCCGCTCACCGCGCTGCATGGCCTCGAGATAGAGGACGTCACCAGACGCGGCAAGTTCCTCGGCCTGCAGGCCGGGGGCCTGTGGCTGGCCTTCCACCTGGCGAGGGCCGGCTGGCTGGTCTGGCGCGACCAGGTGCCCGCCGCCCCCGCCCGTCCCGGACGCGGGCCGCTGGCCTTCCGGCTGCGGCTGGACGACGGCAGCGGCTTCGACCTGACCGAGGCCGGCACCCAGAAGCGACTCGCCCTCTACCTCGTCTCCGACCTCGCCGAGGTGCCGGGGATCGCCTCGCTCGGGCCCGACCCGCTGGACGACTCCTTCACCCTTGAGGCCTTCGAGGCGATCCTTGCCCACGCCGGTCGGGCCCAGCTGAAGGGGGTGCTGCGCGAGCAGCGCACCATCGCCGGCATCGGCAACGCCTACTCCGACGAGATCCTGCACGCCGCGAAGATGAGCCCGTTCAAACCCGCCAACGGGCTGGACGCCGCCGAGCGGTCGCGGCTGTACGAGGCGATCCGCGGCGAACTCTCGTCCGCCATCGAGAGCGCGTCGGGGCTGGCCGCCAGGCAGCTCAAGGACGACAAGCGGGCCGGGCTGCGGGTGCACGGCCGCACCGGCCAGGCCTGCCCGGTCTGCGGCACGACGATCGCCGAGGTCTCCTTCGCCGACTCCTCGCTGCAGTACTGCCCCACCTGCCAGACCGGCGGCAAGCCGCTCGCCGACCGGCGGCTGTCCCGGCTGCTCAAGTGAGGTGGTCCCGGAACGATCGGGTAACGGTTCGGTCCAGCGCGCCGCTCCGGGCCGGATCGGCTTCGGGACGCGGCTAGCCTTGGGCTGACCGGCCACCCCCTCGCGTCGGGCACCAAACCTACGGGAGCACCAGTGCTGGAGATCCAGTCATTGGCGCATGCGCGCCTGAACGCTGCGGCGTGGACGCGCAACCCCCGGCTGGGTGTGGCCCTGATCGCTGCGAGCGCGGCGACGACCATAGCCGTCGGGTTCGCGGGGCCCAGCGCTGTCGCCCTCGACCTGGGGGAGCGGACCAGCTGGCTGCCGCCGTGGTACCTGCCGGGCGGCATGGGCACCCCCAGTGAGCTGGTGGCCGTCCTGCTGCTGTGGTTGGGCCTGGTCGCCGGGACCGTCGGGCTGTGGATCGCCACCCGCGCGGTAGCCGACGGCTGGCGGCCCGACAACCGCAAGCTGCTCGGCCTCGGCGCAGGGCTGAGCATCGTGACCGCCCTCGTGCTGCCGCTCACCTCGGCCGACGTCCTGATGTACGCCGCCTACGGCCGGCTGCAGGTACTGGGGCTGGATCCGTACGACATCACCCCCGCGATGATCTTCCGTGAGGAGTTCGACCCGGTCCTCATCCTCACCGAGCGGCCCTGGCAGGACACCCCGAGCGTGTACGGCCCGATGGCCTCGTTCAGCCAGTGGCTGGCAGCTGCCCTGGGCGGCCAGAGCATGCACGACATCGTGTTCTGGTTGCAGTTGATCGCCGTGGTGCCCTTCCTGGTGATCGGTCTGCTGGTGTACCGGATGGCCCGCGCCGACCACGCCACCCAGACCCGCGCGGTGCTGTTCACAGTCCTCAACCCGCTGATGATCTGGTCGGTGGTGGCCGGCGCCCACAACGAGGCGTTCACCCTGCTGTTCGCCGTCGTCGGGCTGTGGTTCCTGCGCAAGCACCCGTTGCTGGCCGGGATCGGGATCGGCCTGGCCGGCACGGTCAAGGTGTCGCTGGTCTTCTACGGGCTGGCGATGGTGTGGGGGTACCGGCGGGAGCCCCGCAAGCTGATCCTTCTCGTCGTCGGGGCGGCGATCCCGCTGGCGATCGCCTACGGCGTGCTGGTGCCGCGCGCCCTGTTCGCCGCGGCCCGAAACACCGGCTACATCTCGGCCGGCTCCTGGGCGCCGCCGGTGCACGGCCTGCTCTCCCTCCTGATGCCGGAGTGGGTGGCGCGCTCGATAGTCGGGTGGCTGGGGTGGCTGGGGATGATCGCGATCGCGTGGATGCTCT
>JAEYUH010000083.1 GCA_023432725.1 Actinomycetes bacterium
CTTCAGGTTCGCACGCGCGGTGTAGACGCCCGCGGTGTAGCCGGCCGGGCCGGAGCCGATGATGATGACGTCACGAATCTCAGACATGGTTCCTCAGCGCTGTTCTCGGGGTGCCCACTCTACCGGCGGTGGCCGGTCCCTACCCGGGGTAACCCCCGGCTGCGGGCGGGCATTCCCCCGGCTCGCGGACACCACTGCGCCGTTTGTCGCAGGGTCGTCGGGGTAAGGGCTCGGGTGAGAGACGAACTGGAGGATGCCATGACCAGCGACTACAACGACAACGCGGACCAGACCCGGTTCCCCGCCGAGGACATGCCGAGCCGGCAGCCGTCGGTGAACCCCGAGCACGACCCCGTCCACCCGGTGGGCGACCCCTCGTTCGACCCGCCGCTGCCCGAGCCGGGTGCCGGCCCCGTGGGCGGCACCGTCACCGACTACCCCGTCGACCCGGTGGGCGAGCCGGGCGGTTCGGTGACCGGCTCGGAGACCTTGGACGACCCGTACGGCCGGCCCGGTGTCCCCGGTGACCGCGGCGACGACGCCGGCGTGGTGATCGACCCCGCCGACCAGTACCCGTCGGGCCTGCACACCGGCCAACCCCCCCGTGCCGTCGGCAATCCGGGCGAGACTGTCGATCCGGCCGACGAGTACAACCAGCCGCGCTCGATCGGCAACCCGGGGACGACCCCCGATCCGGCCGACGAGTACGACCAGCCGCGCTCGATCGGCAACCCCGGGCCCGCGCCGGACGCGGTCGAGTAGGCCCGCCCGCCACGGCAGGCAGAGACCGGAACACCACAACGCCCCGACGCCCTGCGGCGTCGGGGCGTTGCGCTGTGGGTCAGGAGGGGAGGGCGACGACGCTGATCCTGCCGCCGGACGTCTTGGCGGTGCGGCCGGTCTTGTTGCCGGTGAAGGTGCAGGGGACCATGGTCAGCTTGGCCTTGGAGTTCACCAGGATCCCCCGCTTCCGGTTGCCTGAGAAGGTCACGGGGTCATTGATCCTGCCGGTGGTGCCCTTCCCGGAGACCAGGAGCCCGTTGCCCCGGTTGGTCTGGACGAGGTTCCCGGTGCCCGTGACGGTGAACTGCCCCTTGCCCGAGACCGCGATGCCGTGGGACTTGGCCGACTGGATCACGTTGTCGCCGAACAGCGTCGCGCGGCCGCGGCTGGAGACCGAGATGTTGATCTTGCCGGAACCCGAGATCACCGACTGCCTGACGGTCGCCGAGCCCCTGGAGGGAACCGACAGGCCGTACTTCCTGGTGCCGGTGATGGTCACCTTCGTCAGGGCGACGGCGGTGCCGGAGCCGGAGGCGAGGACGCCGTTGTAGCCGTTGGAGATGGCTGTGGAATCGGTGATCGTCGCCGTGGTTCCGGCGGTGGTGCCGAGGCCGTGCCGGCCGTTGCGGTCGAGCGCGCTGCCCTCGATGGTGGCAGCTGCCGAGCCCGTCAGGGAGACCCCGCACACCTTGTTGCGGGAGATGCTGCTCTCCTCGACCCGGACGGTCGCGGACGAAGCGACGCCGAGCCCGTGGCCGGTCTTGCCGGTCGTGCTCCCCGAGACGGCCTGGCCGTTGTAGTCGAGTTGACTGCTCGTGATGGTGCCGGCGGACCTGCTCGAGAGCTGGATCCCGTTCCGCCGGTTGTAGGTGGCGGTCACGCCGGTGGCGGTCAGCTTCGACGCTTCCAGGTAAGCCCCGTCGCGCTTGTTACCGGTCGTCCTGATCGAGCGCAGCGTCACGTCCGAGCCGAGGTAGGCGGCGATCCCGTTCTTGCCGGCGTTGCGGATGGTGAGGTTGGTGAAGGCGACTGTCGACGCCTTGGCAGCGAAGACATTGGAGGTCCCGCGCTTGGCGCCGTCCCAGGTTCCGCCTGACACGCCTGAGGTGACCGAGGAGAACCACAGCATCTGGTCGGCCGTGCCGGCCAGGGTGACGACGGTGCCCGGCTGGGCGACGAGGTAGACGTGGTCCTTGACGATGATCACCGACGTCACCTTGAAGCTGCCGGCGGGCAGTTCCACCACCCGTGGCCGGGCCGCGGTGCCGGGGGTGCGCACAGCCGAAGCCAGTTCCTTGGTGATGTCTCCGGTGCCGCGGATCGTGACCACCTCGCCGGGTTGGGAGATGCCGAGCGCGCTCTGGCCGTCGGTGAGGTAGTCATCAGCGGCGGCGGTGGTCGCAGGAGCAAGCAGGGTGGCCACCATGGCGGCCAGTGCGGTCGCGAAGACGGCCGCACGTCGCGGGGGTGATGCGCGCATCGGTTCTATTCCCTTGTCGGATGCCGGTTAGCATTCCCCCCGCCGGCGAGTCTAGCCGGGTGCGCCGGATCAGGACAGTCCGTAGGCCTTGTGGATCAGCCAGATCGGGTGCTCGGTGCGGACCCCTGAACCCTTCTGGATCTGCCAGCGGCAGGTCTCCGTGTCGCACAGCGCCAGGTCCTGGCTGGTCTCGCGCACCATGTCGAACAGCGGCTGGCCGACGGCCTGGGCGATCTCGTACTTCTCCTTCTTCAGGCCGTAGGTGCCCGCGATACCGCAGCAGGTGGCGCCCGACTCGCGCACGTCCAGGCCGGGGATCAGCCGCAGCACGTCGAGCGCGGGCATCCCCATACCCTGGCTCTTCAGCTGGCACGGGGCGTGGTAGGGCACCGTCATCTCGATCGGCGACATCGCCGGCAGTTCGCCCGCGTCGTGCAGTTCGAGCAGGAACTCCATCATGTCCCGGATCCGGGTGGCGACGTCCTTCAGCCGATCGTCGCTGACGCCCATGATCTCGTGCGCCTCGTGCTTGAGCATGCCCGTGCACGAGCCGGACGAGGAGACGATGGTCAGTTCGCCGCCGGCCGCCCGCAGGTCGTCGCACAGCTTGAGGACGGCGGCGCTGGCCTGGTCGAACAGGCCGTTGGACTGCTGGGCCAGGCCGCAGCACCCCTGCTTGGGGACGATGACCTGGTAGCCCAGGTGCTCCAGCACTTCGATCGACCGCTTCGAGGTCTCGACCTCGAAGTAACCGCCCGCGCAACCGTGGAAGAACACCACGGTGCCGCGGGTGGCGGGGGTGGTGCGGGGGCCGCGCTTCTTCAGCCAGCCCTGGATGGTCTGGGTCTGCGCCGGCGGCATCGGAGCGTCACGGTGGACGCCGAAGACCTTCTCCACGACCGTCCGGATCGGCTTGTTCGCCAGCACCGCGTTCGCGATCGGTGCTACCGGGGTCATGAAGGTTCCCATCAGGGTGGTCCGCGAGATCAGCTGGTCGCGCACCGGCATGCCGTGCTGGGACTTCATCACGGCACGCGCCTGCGAGTTCAGCTCCGCGATCTGGACGCCCTGGGGGCAGTGCAGGGTGCAGGCGCCGCAACTGGAGCAGTAGTCGAGGGAGTGGTCCACCGACTCGCCGTGCCGGAAGCGCTCGGCCTGCGGACCGACGAATTTCGGACCCGAGAAGAGCGGGGTCACCGCCGAGACCGGGCAGACCGTCTCGCAGATGGTGCACTTCACACAGTGGTCGAGGCTCGCCCGGGCGAACTCGTGCCCGGCGAACTCGAGGCCGTCGCTCATGCCAGCTCCTTTGCGATAGCTTCGGCGGCCTTGACCGCACTGCCGAGGGCGATCCCCTCGCCGGACTTCTCACTCCACCGTTGGGCTCCGGCCAGGACGCCGCCGGCCGCCCACAGGTTCTCGTAGACGGGTCCACCGCCGGGCTCGATCACCCGCATCGTGGAGTCGACGGCCACTCCGACGGCGAACACCGGCTGCTGCGCGCCCCAGTAGTCCCCGTGCACCAGCTCACCGGTTACCCCGGCGAGCGGCAGGCCGAACACCCGCTCGGTGACGTTGTCGTGGGAGTCGAGCGACAGCGCGCCGCTCTCGAACCCGCCGCCGGCCAGCAGGAAGGCGTCGGCGGTGATCTCCCGCGGGGTGCCCGCCGTCGTCACCCGGACGCTGCGGATCCTTCCGGACTCGATGCGGGGGTCGGTGGCCCACGAGCCGTTCACGATCCGCACGCCTGCGCTGCGGGCGGCGGCGGTGAGGGCCGCGTTGAGCCGCATCCCCGGTACCGACGGCGGCGGCAGGGGGATCTCGAAGACCGGGTGCTCGAGCTTGTCGGCGAGGTCGCGCCAGGCGGTGGCGTCGCGCAGCCCGAGGACGGCGGGCAGGCCCACGGTCTCGCCCTCGGTCAGCAGCGGCCGCAGCTCGTCGGCGAAGGACGCGCGGTAGGCGGCCGAGTCGAAGGCGCGGGCGTAGGACAGGCCGCCGGAGTCGGCCTCGCCGGGCCGGGCCGGGATGTCGACGAACAACGCCCTGGCCTGCATCCGTCCGCCGCCCTCCAGCACCGTCCGGGCGAGGTTGCCGGCGACGAGGTCGGGGTGGAAGTCCTTGAGCCGGCGGAGTCCGACGATCGCGAACTTCGCCCCGTCCACGCAGGCACCGGCCAGCATGCTGGGCTGGGCGAGGCAGGTCGGACGCACCGCGCCGACGGCGGTCGGGAACAGCTGGTTGGTGGCGGCGGTGCCGGCCAGCAGGGCGGGCCCGACCAGGTCCTGGACGAAGGCGAGGCCGGCGCGCACCGCGTCCGCCCCGATCGCGGCATACGGGTGGTCGGGGCGTTCGGCAGCCAGCCCGGCGAGGGCGGCCAGCGGCTCGGTGACCCGGGTGCTGGACCCGTTCGTGCCGGT
Organism: Actinomycetes bacterium; assembly: GCA_023432725.1. Classification (GTDB taxonomy): domain Bacteria; phylum Actinomycetota; class Actinomycetes; order Propionibacteriales; family Propionibacteriaceae; genus Propionicimonas. Next base: position 4,681 of record JAEYUH010000083.1, read on the forward strand.
GTAGCCGAGCACGTCGATGGTGCCCTGGGAGAGCGGGAGGCCGCCGGCGCCCTTGGTCAACAAGGTGGTGCGCACCCCGGCGGCAGCCAACTGGATCGCGGCGGTGAGGCCGGCGAGGCCGGCTCCGATGACAACTACCTGGCTCACAGCTCAACCTCGGTCTCGGCGTGCGGAAGGTGCTCGACGTCGAGGGTGCCCTGGAAGATCCAGTTGTCGAGCGCGGTCTGGCGGACCTGGTCGCCGTAGAGGATCGGCCACAACCCGATCCAGCGATTCTTCAGGAACAGCCGCATCAGCCCGGTGGCCCGCTCCACGTCGATGCGGCCCGTCTCCAGCGCGATGCCGGTGGCCCGCATCGAGCAGAACCCGCCCTGGCAGGGACCCATGCCGAGGCGCAGCTGGCGGCGGATGTCGTCGAAGCTCGCCTGCGGCTGGTCGTCCCAGGCCTTGAGGAACATGCCGCGGCTCATCAGCTCGCACTCGCAGACGATCTGGTCGTCGAGGCGGTCCTCCTCGCGCTCGGCCAGCCGGTGCGTGACGTGGTAGGTCTTGCCCGGTTCGGAGCCGGGCACCGCCTCGTCGGCGGTGCGGCAGGCCCGGGTCTCGCCGAGCTTGCGGCACATCTCGTCGACGATGTGCTCGGCCATCAGCCGGTAGGTGGTGAGCTTGCCGCCGCCGATCGTCAGCATGCCCTCCAGGCCGTCACGGTCGGCGTGGTCGATCACCGCCATGCCCCGGCTCATGTGCCGGGTGTCGGAGGCGGAGACCCGCTTGTCCTTGATCAGGGGACGGGCGCCCGACCAGGCGTGCAGTGCCCTGGACTGGCGGAAGCCAGGGACGAGGATCTCGCCGGCGTCCAGCATCTGCTGGACCTCCTCGCGCGGGATCGCGAGGTTGTCGGGGTCCTCCACCTTCACGTCGGTGGTGCCGATGATGCAGACGGTGTGGACGGGGACGAGGATGTCGCCATCGGCGGGGTGGATGCAGCGGTTGACCACCCGGTTCACCAGGCGGTGGTTCATCGCGACCATGATGCCGCGGCC
>JAEYUH010000081.1 GCA_023432725.1 Actinomycetes bacterium
GGGTCAGGCGCGGGTCTGGCCGTCGCCCTCGACCACGTACTTGGTGGAGGTCATCTCCTCCAGACCCATCGGACCGCGGGCATGAAGCTTCTGGGTGGAGATGCCGATCTCGGCGCCGAAACCGAACTCGCCACCGTCGACGAACCGGCTGGACGCGTTCACCAGGACGGCGGCGGCATCCACCTCGGCGACGAACCGGTCGGCGGAGCGGCGGTCCTGGGTGACTATCGTCTCGGAGTGGCCGGTGGTGTGGCTACGGATGTGGTCGATCGCCTCGTCGAGCGAGTCGACGACCCGGGCGGCGAGGTCGAGCGAGAGGTACTCGCCGTCGAACTCGTCGGGACCGGCCGGCACCACCTGCGGTGAGACCGCGACTACCTCGGGGGTGCCGTGGACGGTGACCCCGGCCGCGGCGAGCGCGGCGAGCGCCTGCGGCAGGAACCTGTCGGCTACCGCCTCGTGCACCAGGACCGTCTCGACGGCGTTGCAGACACTGGGCCGCTGGGTCTTGGCGTTGAGCAGGATCTGCAGCGCGGTGTCGAGGTCGGCGGTGGCGTCGACGAACAGGTGGCAGTTGCCCGTGCCCGTCTCGATCACGGGCACCTTCGAACCGGACACCACGGCGTTGATCAGCCCCGCCCCGCCGCGCGGGATGAGGACATCCAGCAGGCCGCGGGCGGCCATCATCTGCTCGGTCACGCTGCGGTCGCCCTCGACCAGCTGGACGGCGGCCCGCGGCAGGCCCGCCGTCGCCAGCCCGGCGTGCAGCGCGGCGGTCACGGCCCGGTTGGAGTTGATCGTCGACGACGAGCCGCGCAACAGCGCGGCGTTTCCCGACTTCAGGCAGATCCCGGCCGCGTCCGCCGTGACATTGGGACGCGCCTCGTAGATGATCCCGACCACCCCCAGCGGCACCCTCACCTGCCGGACCCTGACCCCGTTGGGGTTCGTCCAGCCGCGCACCACGACGCCGACCGGATCGGGCAGTCCGGCCAGGGCGCGCAACCCGTCCGCCATTGCTCCGACTCGCGCCGGGGTGAGGGTGAGCCGGTCGATCAGGGCGTCGCCGATGCCCGCCGCGCGGGCGGCGTCGACGTCGGCGGCGTTCGCCGCCAGCACGTCGTCCCTCGCCTCGAGCAGGGCGTCGGCCATCGCGTGCAGCGCCGCGTCCTTGGCCGCCCGGGTCAGGGTCGCGAGCTCGCGGGCAGCCGTCCTGGCCAGCGCAGCCTGCTCGGGGAAGCTGGTGCCGATCAGCGGACGGGTCTCCAGGGTGGTCACGTGTCGCAGGATACCTGCGACGTCTGGGGGGCCACCTCGACCGGCACTGGGCGGACGAACAGCGGCCGCAGCCCCGCCTTGCGCAGCGCCCACCAGACGAGGTTCACAATGGCGATCACGCCGGTGATCGGTGCCGTGATCATCGTTCCGGGATCCCCGGCGAAGATCGACCAGACCGACCACAGGGCCTGGTTGACCACCCCGCCGACCAGGAACAGCGGCGCCACGCCGGTGATCCGCGGCGCCCGGGCGAGCTCGACAGTCTGGCCGGAGTTCGAGATGACCGCAGGAATCAGCGCGGCAATCCCGAAAGCGGCAGGGCCGAGCCACAGCTCCACCCCCACCAGGGCCACCGCGCCCAGGATCCCCGGCGCCACCACCCTGGCCAGGCGGAGCCCGCGGCCCCGCGAGATCATGACGAGGATCGTCACCGTCGACAGCAGACCGACCAGGTTGGTGACCACCATGTTGACCGCGTTGATCAGGCAGCCGTGCACCAGCCACGCGATGTTGATGGTGAGGAGCGCCTGCCACAGCACCAGCGAGAGCCCGTCGGTGTTGTACTTCGTGCGCACCAGGCGGACGATCTGCGGGACGGCGAGCAGCATGGACACCGCCGTGGCCAGCCAGCCGATGATGATCTCCGCGGTCATTCCGCCTTCGCCTTCCGTGGCTTCAGGATGAGGTCGTCCCTGTGGACCACCTCACGGTCGAACTGGGGGCCGAACTCCGCGGCCAGGTCACGGGTGCTGCGTCCGATCATGGTGGGCAGCTCGGACGCGTCGTAGCTCACCAGGCCACGGGCGATCACGGTTCCGGTCTCGGTGACCAGCCGGACGGGGTCTCCGGCCGCGAAGTCGCCGTGCACGGCGACGATCCCTGCCGGCAGCAGGGACGCCTTGCGCTCGGTGACCGCGCGGACGGCGCCCGCGTCGAGCACAAGCTCCCCGCGGGAGTGGGAGGCGTAGGCCAGCCACAGCAGCTTGCGGGCCCGTCGCTTGCCGGTCGGGTGGAACAAGGTGCCCACCGGCTCGCCCGCCACCGCCTCGGAGACCTGGGCGGCGCCGGCCAGCACCACAGGGATGCCGGCGGCGGTAGCGATCCGGGCCGCCTGCAGCTTGGTCTCCATCCCGCCGGTGCCCACGGCCGCGCCCCTGCCCGAGGTGTCGACGTCGAGGTCGTCGACGTCGGTGACCTCGGTGATCCGCTGCGCGGCGGGGTCGGACGGGTGGGCGGTGTACAGGGCGTCGACGTCGGACAGCAGCACCAGCGCGTCGGCGCCGACCAGGTGGGCGACGAGGGCTGCGAGCCGGTCGTTGTCGCCGAACCGGATCTCGTGGGTGGCCACCGTGTCGTTCTCGTTGACGATCGGGACCACGCCGAGCTCGAGCAACCGGTTGAAGGTGCGCAGCGCGTTGCGGTAGTGGTCGTGGCGGGCGACGTCCTCGACGGTCAGCAGGACCTGCCCGACCGTCAGGCCGTGGCGCGCGAAGAGGGTGCCGTAGTGGCCCACCAGCAGGCCCTGCCCCACCGAGGCTGCGGCCTGCTTGCTGGCGAGGTCACGCGGCCGGTGCTTCATCCGCAGCGGCCGCATCCCCGAGGCCATCGCCCCGGACGAGACCAGCACGAGGTCCTGGCCGCGGCCACGGGCAGCCGCCAGGGCGTCCACGAGCGACTCCAGCCGCACCGGGTCGAGCGCCCCCGACCTGTCGGTGAGGGAGGACGAGCCCACCTTGACCACGATCCGGCGCGCACCGGTCAGCTGGGGCCGCAGCGCCACGCCGGCCTGCGACCCGGTCTCCTCAGTCATCCTCGTCGTCCCCCAGCCCTTCGGCCGCCAGCCGGGTCAGCTTCTCGGCCTCGCGCTCGGCGTGGTAGGCGGCATCCCGCTCGCGGCGGCGGGCGGCGGCCGGCCGCGGCGCGTTGAGTCGCTGGTCCTCGCCGCGCCGGGACAGGATCTCGGCGCCGATCTCGATCTGAGGGGCGAAGTCGAAGACCACGGGGTTGTCGGCGCCGATGGCGACGGCGTCGCCTGCCTGCGCGCCGAGGGCGAGCAGTTCGTCCTCGATGCCGAGGCGCGCGAACCGGTCGGCGAGGTAGCCGACCGCCTCGGCGTTGCTGAAGTCGGTCTGCCGCACCCAGCGCTCCGGCTTGGTGCCACGCACCCGCCAGACGAAGCCGCCCTCACCGTCGCCCTGCCTGGCGATCGTGAACTCGGGGCCGGCCACCGGTTGCGGGCGGATCACGATCGTGGCCGGTGCCGGCGGCGGCGCGGCGGCGCGGCGGGCAGCGACCAGTTCGGCGAGCGCGAAGGTGAGTGCGTTGAGCCCCTCCCCCGTCTTGGCCGACACCGGATAGACCACCAGCCCGCGGGCGACCAGGTCGGGGGTGACCAGTTCGGCGAGCTCGGCGGCGTCCGGGACGTCGATCTTGTTGAGCGCGACCAGTCGGGGCCGGTCCTCGAGGCCGCCGTGGGCCGCCAGTTCAGCCTCGATCACGTCCAGGTCGGAGACCGGGTCGCGACCGGGCTCGTAGGTGGCGCAGTCGATCACGTGGACCAGCGCCCAGCACCGCTCGATGTGCCGCAGGAAGTCGTGGCCCAGCCCCTTGCCGAGGCTGGCACCCTCGATCAGGCCGGGGACGTCAGCGACGGTGTAGGTGGTCTCGCCCCTGACCACGACCCCGAGGTTCGGCACCAGCGTCGTGAACGGGTAGTCGGCGATCTTGGGACGGGCCCGCGAGATGGCCGCGATCAGCGAGGACTTGCCGGCGCTCGGGAAACCGACCAGCCCGACGTCGGCCACCACCTTGAGCTCGAGGGTGATGGCACGGGACTCGCCCTCTTCCCCGAGCAGGGCGAAGCCGGGAGCCTTGCGCGCGCTGGAGGCGAGCGCCGCGTTGCCCAGCCCGCCACGGCCGCCGGCGGCGACCACCACCTCGGCACCCGGACCCAGCAGGTCGGCGAGGACCTCGCCGGTGTCGGAGTCGCGCACCACGGTGCCGTCGGGCACCGTCAGCACGACGTCCTCGGCATTGGCACCGTTGGCGTAGTCACCCCGTCCGGGCTGGCCGTTGGCGGCCCTGCGCTGGGACTGCCGGTGGTACTCGACCAAGGTGGTCAGGCTGGGGTCGACGCGGATGATGACCGACCCGCCGTCGCCGCCGTTGCCACCGTCCGGCCCGCCGAGCGGCTTGAACTTCTCCCGGTGCACGGAGGCGCAACCGTGGCCGCCGTTGCCGGCAGCGACCCGCAGGGTAGCCCTGTCGACGAAGGACGGGATGGCCATGGGACTCCTTGCAGGGGGAACCCGAGGAGTCTATCCGGCCGGTGCTGCCATCCCGAACGCGCCCGACAGCGCGGCCTGGATCTCGGAGCGCCGCGGCATCGAGTCGGCGGCGCCCGGCCGGGTGACGGTGATGGACGCCGCCACGCCCGCGACCCGGATCGCCTGCTCGAGCTCGGCGCCCTCGGCCAGCTGGGCCACCAGCGCTCCGACGAAGGTGTCGCCGGCTGCCGTGGCGTCGACGGCCCTCACCTTGCGGCCCGGGACGGTGGCCACCACCTCACCACCGTGTGCCCAGGCGGCGCCCTCGGCGCCGAGGGTCACCACGACGTCGCCGCAGCGGCGGCTCAGCGCCGCAGCCGCCGCCAGCGGGTCGTCCAGCCCGGCCAGCAGGCAGGCCTCGTGCTGGTTGGGCACCAGCAGGTCGACCTCGGCGAGCTGGTCGTCGGCCAGCGGACGGGCGGGCGCAGGGGTCAAGACGGTACGGACGCCGCGTCGGCGGGCGTGCCGGAAGGCGGCCGTCACGCTGCCGACATGGAGCTCGAGCTGGCTGACCAGCCAGCCGATGGAGTCGAGCAGTCCGTCGGTGACCTGGTCGGAAGCGGTGGCGAGGTTGGCCCCCGACACCACCACGATGGTGTTCTCGCCACCGGCCTCGACCGTGATGTGCGCAGTTCCCGTGGTGCCCACCCGGCGCAGCTGGCTGGTGCGGATCTTCTCCCGCTGCAACAGGTCGGCCAGCTCGTCGCCGTACGGGTCCCTGCCGAGGGTGCCGATGAACTCGACCTGGGCGCCGGCGCGGGCCGCGGCGACCGCCTGATTCAGGCCCTTGCCGCCGGGGTTGGTGGTCAGGGTGTGACCGAAGACGGTCTCTCCGGGTTTGGGGAGGCTGGCCACCCGCACCACGATGTCCATGTTCGCGCTGCCGAACACCCCGATCGCCCGTCTGCCGTCCTGCCGGCTGGCCGCCATGGTCGTCCCTTCTCATCCGTTGCTGCCCACAGTCTGCCGGATCAGGCGGGCGGCCACGTCACGACGTCGCGACTCCAGGTGTCGGGCGTCCCCACCCGACGGAGCGCGGGCAGGCAGGCCAGCACCGCGGTGACCACGGCGATCCCCCCGGCAAAGCTCCACAGGGCGACCACGACCCCCGCTCCGGCCAGCAGCGCGCTCCCCACCACCGGCGCTATCGGCGCGGCGAGGAAGCCCGTCAGGCCCAGCACCGAACTCGCGCGGCCCTGCAGTTCGGCGGGCGTGATGGCGAGGATGTAGCCGCCCAGTCCGGCGTTGATGACGGGGATCAGCGCGACCGCGACGGCCAGCATCACGAGGTAGCCGGTGTAGCTGTGCAGCACCGCCATCCCGGTCACCCCGACCGCCGCCAGCGCGAGGCCCGCCACCACGATGACGCCGAGTTGCACCCGCTGGATGATCCGGCCCGCCACCAACGCTCCAAGCACCATGACGACCCCGGCCACCAGGTCGAGCAGGCCGATCAGGATCGGGTCGGTGCCGTTCTGCACGAGTTCGAGGTTGATGGTGGTGATCAGCCCTGCCAGGGCGATGTTGACCAGCATGAACAGCCCCAGCGAGAGCCGGAAGAACCGGACGTGCCAGACGAACCGGATCCCTTCCTTGAGTGCCTCGAGCGGATGCGTGGCCCGCGCGGCCGCCAGGTCACCGTTCAGCGGCGCGCGCACGGCCGCTGTGGCCCCGGCCATCGCCAGGTGGCCGATCGCGCTGGCGAGCAGCGGGAAGGCGTGACCGACGCCGAACAGGAAGCCGCCCAGCGGGCCCGCGATGATGCCGGCGAGCGCGTGCCGTCCCTGCACCACCGCCATCGCCGTCCCGAGCTGCTCGGCCGGCACCACGGCCCGGATCGCACCCGACTCGGCGGGGTTGGCGAAGACGGCCGCCACTGAGGACCCAAACAGCACGGCCGCCAGGTGCCACCCGGCCAGGCCGCCGGAGAACCAGATCAGCGCGAGCCCGAGCCAGAGCAGGGCCCCGGCGAGACTGGCGACCAGGATGATCCGCCGGCGGTCGAAGCGGTCGGCGACCACCCCGCCGGGCAGGGTGCCCGCCAGCGCCCCGAGCTCGCCGACGGCGGCGATGATGCCCGCCTGCGCCACTGAGCCGGTCGCCTGGTAGGCCAGCAGCGGGATCGCGAAAGCCCCCACCCCCACCCCGATCACATGGGCTGTCTTGCCGGTCTGCAGCAGCGTGTACGGACGGTTGCGCCACAACGGCGGCAGGGCAGCCTCGGCGGCTGCCGGGTCGGCTATCAGGTGCTGAGTGGTCATGGCAGGAACGGTACATTCCGCACGATGTATTGCGCAAGTCTTATTGCGCAATGATCGCTGCTCTTTCTGCTAGGCTCTGTGCATGGCTGCTTCCGACGGTGAAACGACCCCTGACGGCGGCCCGCGGCGACGGGCCGACCCCTTCCTGGTCAGTGATCCCGAGGCGCTCCGCGCCTTCGCGCACCCGCTGCGGCAGCGCATCCTGCTGGAGTTGGCCACCCTGGAGCACGCTCGCGCGGCCGATCTCGCCCGCGTCGTCGACCAGCCCGCCAACGCGATCAGCTTCCACCTGCGGGCACTCGCCAAGGCCGGGCTCATCACCGAGGCCCCCGAGCACGCCAGGGACCGTCGCGACCGGGTGTGGAAGCCGGTGGCCGAGGCCTACGCGCTGGACCGGCAGGTACCGGGGTGGACGGCGGTCGTCGACCCGATGCTGGAGTGGGTGCGCCGCAACGTCATGGACCCGGTGACCGACGAGTCCGTCCACCGTCAACTCGCGGCCTCCCAGTTGATGCTCACCCTCGACGAGGTCCGGCAGCTCAGCCAGGACCTCACCGACGTCATCGAGACGTGGCACGACAAGGTAGCCGGGGCGAGGCGGGCCGACCCCGACCAGCCCCGACGCACGCACTACCAGGTGCTGTTCACTGTCGGGCCGCTGGACCAGCCCAGCCCGTGACCACTCCGGACCCGGCCGGCCCTGGCAGGGTCGACAGATTCCAGGGCGCGCCGCCCCAACCTCTCGGACCCCACGCGCGTTTCATGGGGTATGGACGGTGACCGTGAGGCCTTCACGCTGTGGGCGCGCCAGGCCCGCGGCGGGCTGCTGCGGCTGGCCTTCCTGCTCACCGGGGACCACCACCGCGCCGAGGACCTGGTCCAAGAGGCGCTGATCAAGGTCGCCGTGAGGTGGCGCCGGCTGCACGCCGAGCACCCCGCCGCGTACGCCCGCCAGGTGATCGTCCGCGACAACATCAGCTGGTGGCGCCGCCACCGCCGCGAACAGGTCGCCTCTCCTGAACCGCCACCCTCGGGCACGGGTGAGCCGGGCGTGGACCGGAGGGTGGTGCTCGCGCGCGCCCTCGACCGGCTCACGCCGGGGCAACGCGCCGTCGTGGTGCTGCGCTACTACCACGACCTCACCGAGCGACAGACCGCGGACACGATGCGGGTCTCGATCGGCACCGTGAAGAGCCAGGCTCACCACGCCCTGCGGCGCCTGCGGGAGCAGGCGCCCGAACTGGCCGAATTGCTGCAGGAGATCCCATGAACGACCAATTGCTCAAGCAGGTTCTCGACGAGGTCGCCGCCGCCCAGTTGTCGACACCGGGTCCCGATCTCGACGTCGTCTGGCAGACCGGCCGACGCCGCCGTACGCGGGGCGCCGTGCTCATGGCCGGCGGGCTGGTGGTGGCGCTCGCAGCGGCCGCCGGCGGCGCGCAGGCGGCCCTGACAGCGCTCGGGTCCGATCCGGTCACCGGGATGCCCTCGCCCGCAGCGTCCCCGAGCCCAGCCCCCTCGGCGTCCCTCGCCGGGAACTACGCAGGCGCAGGCGTGTGGTGGGCACCGCCGGCGACAGCCGAGGGCAACCTCCCCTGGCTGGGCAGCCGGCTCCCGCGCACCATCGATCTCGCGCCCGACCCGGTGGCGGACTTCGCTCCCGGGGTGTCGGCCCTCGCACTGTTCACCGTCGTCGAGATGGACAGCGCCGGCGAACCGGATCGGCTGCTGCTGCTGACGACGGGAGGTGAACTGCGTCTCCTCCCTGCGAAGCACCTGCGGCCGTTCCAGGACGAGGGGGGCAACGCCGCCGCACTCACCCCGTTCAACGGCGGCCTCGCCCCCGACGGCTGGTCCCTGTTCATCGCGCAGCAGGACTCCCTGGAGCTGTACAACCTTCGCACCGGCACGTGGCTCACCCTCGCCACCGGCGAGTGGGTGGCCGAGGGGGCACGGTGGCTGGACGCCGGCACCATCTGGGTGCCCGACGTGATGGGCGCCGACACCGGCACCACCTGGGCGGCGGCGGACGGGGTCCCGCTCGCGCACGGCGTCGGCTGGGGTCCGCCGGAACTGGCCCCCGGAGAGGACGACCAGCCGTATGGAGTCTGGGTGGATGCCGACCAGGCGCTCGCCGGGAGCTACTTCCTCGCCGGACCCGTCCCGGGCGGACAGGTGAGCAACCCGGAGGGGATCGTGGCGCGGACCCGCGGGACGACGGCGGTGCTCGCACTGGCACAGGACGGCCGGGGAAAGGCGTGTTGCGCTGCGGTCGGCTGGCTGGACCCTGGGACGGTGGCGTTCAGATCGCAGCAGCGCGTACTCGCCTGGCGGGTTGCCACGGGCCTGCTTCACCGGGTGAGTGATATCACCGGCCTAGCCGCGAACGAGCGGGTCGACATCACCTGGGCCTGGCGCTCCCTTGGCTAGAGCGGGTCGGCAGGAGCCGGTGGGCCATCCTCGGCACGGTGAGGCACGCTGCCGGGGAACGTAACGAGGGCCGCCCCCGAACGGGGACGGCCCTTGCGGAATGCCTTGTTACTCGGCGATCGCGATGTTCACCACGCGGCGACCCCGCCGGGTGCCGAACTCGACGACGCCGGCGCGGAGCGCGAACAGGGTGTCGTCGCCACCGCGGCCCACACCGTCACCGGGGTGGAAGTGGGTGCCGCGCTGCCGGACGATGATCTCGCCGGCGTTGACCTGCTGGCCGCCGAACCGCTTCACGCCAAGCCGCTGGGCATTGGAGTCACGACCGTTGCGGGAGGACGATGCGCCCTTCTTGTGTGCCATCTCTCAATCCCTCACTTGATCCCGGTGACCTTGACCTGGGTGTACTTCTG
>JAEYUH010000105.1 GCA_023432725.1 Actinomycetes bacterium
GCGCAGCGGGGAAGAGCATCGCCTCGGTCCACAGGGCGAGGTTCGCCCCCTGGCGCAGCTTGGGGTGGTCGGCCTGGCTGCCCACGAGCGGGGACTCGAAGAAGCTCACGCCATCGACGTACCCCTCATCGACGGTCAGGATCGGCAGGCCGAACCACGTCGCCTCGAAGTAGTGGCGGTAGTCCCGGCCCACGTTGTGCACGAACCGGTACCGGGCAGGCAGGTACAGCGGGCCGGCCGGACGCATCGCGGCCCGGCCCGACAGCACGACAGTGGACAGGACGGGGATCCGGTCACCGCCGTAGGTGGCTCGCAGGAACCGCTCGACCGGCGCGGGCAACCCGGCGGGAATGGTGGTGGTCTCCGGCTGCCGTCCCGGGTAGCGCAGGGGCGCGAACCCGGCGGGCCGGACCTGGAAGCCCAGCCACCCGACGAAGACGAGCGCCACCAGGGCACCGAGGAACCACATCAGGAGCTTCATCTCGCCCTCCTGCGAGGAGCCTATTGCTGCCCCGCGGGCACCGCGCCGAGTTCGCGATGATCCCCGGGTCAGGGCGCGCGACCCCGGCAGCCCCATGAAGGGGTCTGCATCGAAAGGGGCCGCACCGCGTACATCGCCTCGGCCTTGCGACTGTACCTAGAGGTAGGTACAGTCGGGGCGTGGAGTCCCGCGAGCGCCTGATCCAGTCGATGAGCGAACTGATGTGGGAGCGCGGCTACGCGGCGACCAGCCCCCGAGAAGTCAGGGAGCGCTCCGGTGTCGGGCAGGGCAGCATGTACCACCACTTCCCCAGCAAGCGGGATCTCGCCCTGGCAGCGCTCGAGCGCAATTGCGCCGACCTGCTGCCGGCCACAGAGCAACTGTTGAGGGGGCCCGGCGACCCGCTGGAGAAGCTCACCGCCTACCTGACCCGGCCGCTGCCTGCCCTGAAGGGGTGCAAGGTGGGGCGGATGACCCAGGACCCCCTGGTCGCCGGCGATCCGGGGTTGCTGGCGCCGATCGCAGACGCGTTCGCCACTGTCCACGACGCCCTGGCCGCGGTCATCCGCGAGGCGATCGAGGTCGGGCAACTCGGCCCCGGGTTGGACCCTGACCGGCTGGCCTACCTGCTCACCGCCACGATTCAGGGCGGCTACGTCTTGTCGATCGCCGCTCAGGACGCGTCGCTGTCGATGGAGGCACGGGCCGGCGCCCTCGACCTGCTGCGCGCCTGCGCAGCCACACAGTCCCCGCCGCGTGGACGACGCGGCACCCATGGAGAGGATCACTGAGATGACGGTTCGGATCGGTATCAACGGCTTCGGCCGGATCGGACGAAGCTACCTGCGCGCGGCTCTGGCGAACGCCGCGGACGTCCAGGTGGTGGCGGTGAACGACCTCACCGACGCCGCGACCCTGGCCACCCTGCTGGAGTGGGACTCGGTCTCCGGCCACCTCGACGGGGTCGGCGTGGACGGCGACACCATCAGCGTCGGCGACAGCAGAATCGCGGTTCTCTCCGAACGCGACCCGGGCGCCATCAAGTGGGGCGACCTTGGCGCGGACGTGGTGATCGAATCGACCGGCTTCTTCACCGATGGCGCGAAGGCCCTCGCCCACCTCAAGGGCGGGGCGAAGAAGGTCATCGTCTCAGCGCCCGCGAAGGGGGACGTGCCGACCTTCGTCCTCGGCGTGAATGACGACCGGCTCGACCCGACCGCCTCGGATGTCTTCTCCAACGGGTCCTGCACCACCAACTCGCTGGCTCCGCTGGCGAAGGTGCTCAACGACGCATTCGGCATCGAGAGCGGCCTGATGACCACCATCCACGCCTACACCGGCGACCAGCGGCTGCACGACGCCCCGCACTCCGACCTGCGCCGCGCACGGGCCGCGGCGATGTCGACCATCCCGACCTCCTCTGGTGCGGCGAAGGCGATCGGGAAGGTGATTCCCGAACTGGACGGACGCCTGACCGGCTTCGCCCTGCGGGTGCCCGTGCCGGTCGGTTCGATCACTGACCTGACCGCCGTTGTCCAGCGCAGCGCGAGCGTCGACGAGATCAACCAGGCCTTTGCGCAGGCTGCTGCGGAGGGACGGCTCCACGGGTACCTGCAGTACTCCGAGGCGCCGCTGGTGTCGGTGGACATCGTCGGCAACCCACACTCGGCGATCTTCGACGCCCCGTTGACCGAGGTCGTCGGCAACCAGGTCAAGGTGCTCGGCTGGTACGACAACGAGTGGGGCTTCTCGAACCGGCTCGTCGAGTTCTCCGAACGCATCGGGGCCGCGCTGTAGCGGGGCGGGCTCGAGCCGCGCGAACCCGACGCCGACGTTACGCACAACTGCCCGGCCGCGTGCCTCACGCCTCCGGAGATACTGCGAGGAGACCACCCCCGAGCCTCGTCGCGGACGAGTGAGGAGACCGTGATGGCCACAACTGCGCTGACCGCCAGGCAGTTCCAGGACAGCGACGGCACCGGCGACTGGCGCGTGCTGAACGCGGGCGCGGACGCCTGGTTCGAGACCGATTCGCACACTGCCGGGGCTGCGTTCCTCCGCCGGATCGGCGACCTGGCGGAGGCCGCCGGGCACCACCCCGATGTCGACCTGCGGGCGGACGGGGTGCACGTCCGGCTGTTCACCCACGACGCCGGGTCGCTGACCGACAAGGACGTCGAACTCGCCCGACAGATCTCGACCGCCGCGACCGACCTCGGGCTGGCGGCCGATCCGGCCGCCGTGCAGCGCCTGCAGCTGGCGATCGACGCCCGCGACGTCGCGGCGGTGGTGCCGTTCTGGCAGACCGCGCTCGGGTTCGACAGGGTC
>JAEYUH010000106.1 GCA_023432725.1 Actinomycetes bacterium
TCGGCCATCGAGATGATGACCTCCTCCCACACCGGCCCGCGGAACCGGTCGGCGAGGTAGTGCACCTCGTCCATCACCACGAACCCGAGGTTCTCCAGGGTGCGCGAGCCGGCGTAGATCATGTTGCGCAGCACCTCGGTGGTCATCACCACCACCGGGGCCTCGCCGTTGACGCTGGTGTCGCCGGTGAGCAGGCCCACCGCGTCCTCGCCGTGGCGGGCCGCCAGGTCATGGTACTTCTGGTTGCTCAGCGCCTTGATCGGGGTGGTGTAGAAGCACTTGCGCCCGGTCTTGAGGGCGAGGTGGACGGCGAACTCCCCCACCACCGTCTTCCCGGCGCCGGTCGGGGCGGCAACCAGCACCCCGCGCCCGGCCGCGACGTGTTCGCAGGCCTGCACCTGGTAGTCGTCCAGTGCGAACGGGTAGGCGGCCCGGAAGTCGGTGAGTGCGTCTTCCACGGCCCCAACCTACTTGCCGCGCGGGACGGGGCCGGTGAACAGCGCCACGTGGGCGGGCGCGGCGCGCAGCCGAAGCGGTACTGCCCCGAGGTCCTCCCCGTCGGCCATCCCCCACAGCCCGTCGCCGTCGACGATCACCTCGCTGGCCCGCAATAGTTCGACGGCAGGGTCCTTGATGAAGGTGCCCTTGAACATGGTGGGCAGCAGCCGCAGCAGGGTCATCCGGCTGACCGGGTTCACGATGGTCACGTCCAGCAGGCCGTCGGTGACATCGGCGCGTGGGCAGATCCACATCCCGCCGCCGAAGAAGCCTGCGTTGCCCACCGCGATGAGCATGGCGGTCTGCTCGCGAGCGACGCCGTCGATGACGATCCGGTAGGGCACGGGTTCGAAGATGGCGAGCTCGGTGAGGGCCGTCCAGGCGTAACTCAGCCCGCCCAGCGACCAGGACAGCTCGTTGGTGCGCTGGTTGACCCGGGAGTCGTAGCCGGTGGAGACGATCGAGCCGACCCAGCGCCGCTCGGCTCCACCGGCGAGGTCGCCGGTCGCCTCCATCAGGTCGATCCGGCGGGTGTCGCCGGTGATGATGGCACCCACGGCACCCAACGCGTCGGTCGGGACCCCTGCGCCGCGGCAGAAGTCGTTGCCCCGGCCGGCGGGGATCAGCCCGAGCGGTACGTCGGTGCCGGCGGCGGCATTGAGCCCCAGGTGCATCATGCCGTCCCCACCCATCACCAGCAGGGCGTCCGGACGGTGCCCCTCGACCTGCGGCCGGGCGGCCTCGACAGCGGCGATGCACCGCAACCGGGCGTCGGCGAAGGAGGTGGTCTGGACCACCCGCAGGTTGGCGTCCGGCAGGCCGGCGAGCAGCGCGGCGGTCACCTTCGGCAGCAGCCTGCGGGCCCGGCCGCGGCCCGCGGTCGGGTTGACGACAAGGGTGAGGGTCGGTCCGTCGTAGCTGCGCAGGCTCACTTGCCCACCTCCGCCGCGGCGGCGGCGGCCAGCTTCCTGCGGTCGTGCACGCGCGCTATCGCCTCGGCGATCAGGTACAGCAGCGCCATCGGCAGCGCGAGCGCCAGCATCGAGAACGGGTCGGTCGACGGGGTGGCGGCGGCCCCGAATACGAAGGTGCCGAAGATCACGTAGGTCCGGGCCTTCGCCAGCTGGGCGGCGCTGACGACACCGATCAGGTTGAGCCCGACCACGACGACCGGCATCAGGAAGCCGAGCCCGAACACCACCATCAGCCGCAGGGTGAGGTCAAGGAAGCGGTCGACCTCGAGCAGGTTGAGGATCGGCACGCTGTCGGGGGTGAACGCGAGCATCACCGAGATCCCCTGCGGCAGGATGAAGTAGCCGACCGCGACGCCGAGCAGGAACAGCGGCACGGCCGCGGCCAGGAAGGTCAGCGCCCACTTCTTCTCCTTGGCCAGCAGGGCAGGGACTATGAACGCCCAGACCTGGTAGACCCACACCGGGCTGGCGATCACGAGCCCCGCCACGACGCACACCTTGAGCGCAAGGATGAACGGCGCTGTGACGCCGGAGATGACGGTGGTGGTCTCGATCCCGGGATGGCTCTTCGACAGCATGTCGACGGCCAGCAGGTAGGGCCGCATCAGCAACTGGTAGAGCTGGTCGTACCAGATCGCCGCCACGCTGGCGGCGGCCACGATCGCCACGACGCTGACGATCAGTCGGTACCGCAGTTCGCGCAGGTGGTCGGCGAGAGTCATGACCCCGCCGGGGACGGCCTTCGGCGGACGCAACCACGCCAGGGCAGGGCGTGCCATGGTCAGGCTTCGGTTTCCGGCTTCCGCTCGGTCTCGGTGGGGCTGGGTTCGCTGCGCGGGGTGACCGGGGGCGCAACCGCCGGCGGGTCAGTCCTGCCCGCGGAGGTCTCCTCCTTGAACTCGCGGATCGCCTTGCCGGCGCTCTTGCCGATCCCCGCCAGGCGGGTGCCACCGAAGAGCAGCAGCGCCACGACGGCGAGAATCACCCACTCCCAACCACCAAGGCTCGGCATCGTCGTCCTCCCTGCTCCCTCAGTCTCTGGTGAACTCTACCCGCTGGTCAGTACCGGTCGTGGTCAGCCGCGGCGGGCAGTTGCAGCTGCTCGAGGACGGCGGCCAGCTCGCCGGCGCGGGTGCCGAGCATCTCGAGCTCGGAGAACAGGTCGGCGGCCTTGTGGGCGAGCCAGACGCCGTAGGCGACGACCATCACCGCGCCTGCGAGCGCGATTGCGCCGAAGACCAGCACCCAGACCATGTCGGCCACTCTATTGCCCCGCCCGCCCCGCCGGCGACGTCGGCTCAGGAGTACAGCGCCAGCGCCTCGCGCGCTGCGTGCCGGGCCGACTCCGCGGCCTGCGGCGGTTCGACCCGCTGCACCCCGGCGCCCAGGCGCAGCAACTGGGCCCGCAGCCAGGCGGGGTCGGCCACCCGCAGGGTCACGGCGAGCCCGTCGGCGGTCCGCTGCGCCGACCGCACCGGGATGTACTCGGTGATCCAGCTGGCCGACTCCGCCAGCACGAGGGTCACCTCGGCGGCGTCGGTGAGCTTGTCCAGCCAGCCGGAGCTGAACGCGGGGACCTCGCCCCGGTCCACCGCGGCA
>JAEYUH010000169.1 GCA_023432725.1 Actinomycetes bacterium
CAGCCCGACCTGCTGGCGATCCTCGCCGGCGCGCCTGCGGCGCACCGCCTGCCGGTCACCCTGTTCGCCGCCGTCCACCACCTGCTGCTGGCCGACCCGGGTGACCCGCTGGCCGCCTGGTACCCCAACCTCACCGCGGCGCCCCGCGCCGACGACCCCGTGCCGGACTTCACCAGGTTCTGCCGGGAGCGCCGTGAGGAGATCGCCGGGCTGGTGAACACGCGCCTGCCGCAGACCAACGAGATCGGACGCAGTGCCCTGCTGCTGGTCGGGCTCGCCGCGGTGGCCGCCCGCACCGGACCGCTCGCCCACCTGGACGTGGGAGCCAGCGCGGGCCTGAACCTGCTGGTCGAGCACTACGGCTACGACTTCTCCGGGCACCGGGTGGGCCCCGACCGCCTGGTGCTGGCCTGCGAGGTGTCGGGCGACGGCACCCCACCGGCCGCGATCCCGGGCTTCACCCGGCACCTCGGCCTCGACAGGGACCCGGTCGATCTCGACGACCCGGAGCAGTCCCGCTGGCTGGAAGCCTGCGTGTGGCCCGACCAGACCGACAGGTTCGCCCGGCTGCGGGCCGCGCTCGCGATCGCGCGCGAGCACGGGGTGGAGGTGCGCAGGGGCGACGCGGTGGCCGACCTGCCTGACGCGCTCGACTCGCTGGGCACCGACGGCCACCCTGTCGTCACCACGAGCTGGGTGCTCAACTACCTGTCCGATGCCGAGCGCGCAGCGTTCCAGGACGCCCTCGCCGAGTGGGCGCGGCAGCGGGACCTGTCGTGGGTGTTCGCCGAGTCACCCGGTTTCGCGACCGGCCTGCCGGGCTTCGCAGCGGGAGACACGACCGATCTCACCGTGCTCGGGCTCGTGGAGTGGCGCGGCGGCGTCCGCACCGTCCGGCACCTCGCCACCTGTCACCCGCACGGCTACACCCTTCGGTGGCTGTGACCACGGGGATCGTCTGGCAGGCTTGAGCGCATGAGCGGTCTCTTCGCATCCCGCGGCAGCGCCGGCGAGCCGTGGTTCCGGGTGGGCCGCCTCGAGGTGGGCACCGTCATGGTGGTGGTGCTCGGCGTCGTGGCGTCCTGGTTGGCCTGGGTGGTGGCGCCCGGTCTTCCGCAGGCGCTCGCCTACGCACCCGAGCTGCTGGCCAGCGGGCAGGTGTGGCGGCTGGTCACCTGGCCGCTGGCGAACGACCTGTCGTTCTGGAGCATCATCAGCCTGTTCTTCTTCTGGTACTTCGGCACCGACCTGGAACGCGCGATCGGCCGCACCTCGATGGCCTGGCTGCTGGTCGGGATCTGGGGGAGCCTGACCGCGGCGGCGACGGCGGTCGGGTTGCTGCTGGCCGGCGGTTGGGGGCTGGCGGGGATCAGCATCGTCCAGTTCGCGGTGCTGCTGGTCTGGATCGCCGAGTACCCCGACCGGCGCTTCCTGTTCAACATCCCGGCCTGGGTCTTCGGCCTGGTGCTGGTGGCGCTGCAGGTGCTGCAGGCGGTGGCGGCCCGCGACCTCGGCGGGCTGCTCAGCCTGCTGCTGGGACTCGCCCTGATCGCCATCGCCGCGCGCCGGGTCGGGCTGCTCTCCCACTTCTCCTGGATCCCCGGCGCGGCCGGAACCCGGCGGCCGCGGCAGCGGCCCCGCAAGGAGCCGAAGGTCACCCGCTCCCAGGCCAGGCAGGACGCCCGCAGCATGACCGACAGGGAGCGGCTGGACGCCCTGCTCGACCAGATCAACGAGCGCGGCCTCAACAGCCTCACCGACGCCGAGCGCAAGGAACTGCTGCGGCTGCGCGACCGCCTCCGCCGCTCGTAGCCCGAACCCGAAAGCCCGTTCCGAATCGCGCCCCGAGGGAGCGTTGCCCTCGGGTGGCGATCAGGAACGGGTTTGCGGGAAGTGGGTCAGCCCTCGCCGCCGGTGCGGCGCAGTACTTCGGAGAGCCGCTCGGCGGCGGCGATGACGGCGGGAGCGTGCAGCCGTCCGGGCTGGCGCGAGAGCCGCTCGATCGGCCCGGAGACGCTGACCGCTGCGATCACCTTGCCGCTGGGGGAGCGCACCGGCGCGGACACCGAGGCCACCCCGGCCTCGCGCTCGGCCACCGACTGCGCCCAGCCGCGGCGGCGGACGGTGGCCAGCGCCACGGCGGAGAACGAGGCGTTCTGCAGCCCGCGCTGGATGCGGTCCGGGTCCTCCCACGCGAGCAGTACCTGGGCTGCCGAGCCGGCGGCCATCGTCAGCTGGGAGCCGACCGGGATGGTATCGCGCAGGCCGGACGGACGCTCCGCGGCGGCGGCGCAGACCCGGAAGTCGCCCTGGCGGCGGAAGAGCTGGGCGGACTCTCCGGTGATGTCGCGGAGCCGGGCCAGGACGGGGCCCGCGGTCGCCAGCAGGCGGTCCTCCCCGGCGGCGGAGGCCAGTTCGGTCAGGCGCGGCCCCAGCACGAAGCGGCCCTGCAGGTCGCGGCTCACCAGGCGGTGGTGCTCCAGCGCGACGGCCAGCCGGTGCGCGGTCGGTCGCGCCAGCCCGGTGGCCGTGACCAGCCCGGCGAGGGTGGTGGGGCCCTGTTCCAGGGCGGTGAGCACGAGAGCTGCCTTGTCGAGGACGCCGACGCCGCTAGAGTTGTCCATAGCGTGATACTGCCGTCTCGTATCATGAAATGCAAGTCTGCTACGGTGACGGGGTTCGACGAGGCCCGCCACGCGCGGGCGGTACCGACTGGAGACCGATGGGCAAGACACTCAGTGACAAGGTGTGGGACAGCCACGTAGTCCGCACGGCGCCGGGCGAACCGGATCTACTCTACATCGACCTCCATCTCGTCCATGAGGTGACGAGCCCCCAGGCCTTCGACGGACTGCGGCTGGCCGGGCGCGCGGTGCGGCGCACCGACCTCACCATGGCCACCGAGGATCACAACACCCCGACGCTCGACATCCTCGCTCCGATCGCCGACCCGGTCTCGCGGCTCCAGGTCGAGACCCTGCGTCGCAACGCCGACGAGTTCGGTGTCCGCCGCCACTCGCTGGGCGACAAGGACCAGGGCGTCGTGCACATCATCGGCCCCCAGCTTGGACTGACCCAGCCCGGCCTGACCGTGGTGTGCGGCGACTCCCACACGTCCACCCACGGCGCCTTCGGCGCGCTGGCCTTCGGCATCGG
>JAEYUH010000195.1 GCA_023432725.1 Actinomycetes bacterium
ACCGCCGACGAGGTGGTGGCCCAGGTGATGGCGGCTGTTCCGCCGCCCGACCTGCCGGCCAGGGCGGGCTGAGCCGTGCCGGCGCCGGACCGCCTGTTGCGGCGACTGGAGTGGCAGGTGCTCCGTCCGCTGGACGGGATGCTGCACGGCGCGCACCGCACCGTCCATCGCGGCTACGGGGTCGACCTGGCGGGGATGCGGCCCTACGTCGCCGGGGACGATGTCCGCCACATCGACTGGAACGTCACCGCGCGGCTCGACGCCCCCTACGTCCGGCTGTTCAGCGAGGACCGGGAGGTGACGGCCTGGCTCGTGCTCGACCGCTCGGCCTCGATGCGGTTCGGGCCGACCGGCATGGGCAAGGACAACGCCGCCGGGGAACTCTGCGTGAGCCTCGCCCGGCTGCTCGGACGCACCGGCAACCGGGTCGGCGCCGTCCTGTACGACGGCGAGTCCCACGACGTGATCCCGCCGGGCCACGGACGCCGCCAGGCGCTGCGGCTGGCCGCTGCCCTGACCGCCCCCGCCCGCCAGGAGGGGACAGGAACGACCACCGACCTGGCCGCGATGCTCGCCCTGGTGGCGGCGGTGGCCCGCCGGCGCGGGCTGGTCATCGTGGTCTCCGACTTCGTCGGAGAGTTGGCCTGGACCGCGCAGCTGACCCGGCTGAACCACCGCCACGAGGTGGTGGTGGTGCGGGTGGCAGACCCGGTCGAGCACGACCTGCCGCGGATCGGCCCCGTGATCGTCGAGGACGCCGAGACCGGCGAGCAGCTCTACCTGGACGCATCCGACCCCGGTTTCGGCGCGCGGCTGCGCGGCGAGGTGGGGGCCTGGCAGGCGGCGGTGGAAGGGGCGATGCGCGCGGCAGGGGTGCGCTACCACGTGATGAGCACCCGTGACGACCTGGTCGAGGTACTGCTCCGGCTGGTGCGGGATTCGGCGAGGCGGCGCCGGTGACCTTCCTCGCGCCCTGGTTCCTGGTGGCCGCCGCCCTGGTCGCCGGGGCGGGCGTGGCCGGCTACCTCGCCATCGACCGGCGCCGTACCAGGACTCTCGCCGAGGCGGGACTGGCCGGCGCCGCTGTGGGCCGCCGGCGGCACCTTGCCGCTGTGCTGCTGGGCGCAGGCATCGTGGTGCTGGTAGCGACGCTGGCCCGTCCGGCCGGCACGATCGGTGTGCCCCGGCTGTCGAGCACCGTCGTACTCGTGATGGACGTCTCCAACTCGATGCTCGCCGACGACGTCCGGCCCAGCCGGCTCGGGGCGGCGCGGCTGGCGGCGGAGGAGTTCATCGCAGCCCAGGGGCCCAGCATCGACGTCGGCATCGTCAGTTTCGGCGACGGTGCGTTGACCGCCCTGCAGCCGACCGCCGACCGCGACGAGGCGTTGGCGGCGGTCGGCCGGCTGGCGGCCGGCGGTGGCACCTCGCTGGGCGAGGGCGTGCTCGCCGCACTGTCCGTGATCACAGGGAGCCCGGTCGACCTGCCCCGCCAGGGCGCGCCGCCGCCGGACCTCGGCCGGTGGGAGTCGGCCAGCATCGTGGTGATCTCGGACGGCGAGCAGACCGGCGGCCCGGACCCGCTCGCTGCCGCCGAGCTCGCCGCGGCGGCGGGGGTGCGGATCGAGGCCCTCGGGATCGGCACGAGGGCCGGGGCCGTCATCGAGGTCGACGGGTACCGGGTCGCCACCCGGCTCGAGGAGGCGTCGCTGCGTGCGCTCGCCCAGGCCACCGGCGGCGGCTACCGGCACGGTGGTGAGGACGGCGTCGTCACCACCGTTGAGGCGGTCGGATCCCGGTTCCGGCTGGTGGACGAACAGCTCGAGCTGACGGGGGTCGGAGCCGGGCTGGCGGTGCTGCTGCTCACCGCAGGCGCAGCGGTGATGGTGGCGCGGACGGGGAGGGTGCTGTGATGACCCTCGCGTGGCCCTGGGCGCTGCTGGCGCTGCTGGCGGGACCGCTGCTCGCGGCGTGGTGGTGGTGGACTCGCCGCAGCAGGAAGCGGTCCGCCATCCGGCTGCCCTCGGTGACCCTGATCAGGGCGGCCCTGCCCGATCGCTCGTTGTGGCGGCGCCGGCTCGCCGTCGGGCTGTTCGCCGGTGGCCTCGCCGTGACCGGTCTGGCGGCCGCCCGGCCGCACGCCGCGCTGGCGGTGCCGGTGGAGTCCTCGGCGATCATGCTGGCGATCGATGTGTCGGGGTCGATGTGCACTACCGACGTCCAGCCGAACCGCCTGGTCGTGGCGCAGGAGGCGGCCAGGACCTTCGTGACCGAGCAGCGTGGCAAGGTCGGGCTGGTCGCCTTCGCGGGCTTCGCGGGGCTGCTGGTCCCGCCCACCAAGGACACCGGGCGGCTGACCGCAGCCATCGACCGGCTGCAGACCTGGCGCGGCACCGCGATCGGGATGGCGATCCTGGTCTCGATCGACGCGATCGCGGAGACCAACACGCGGGTTGCCCCTACCGGGGTCGAACTGCCGGCAGGTGCCGAGCCGGAACCCCAGCCGGACGTCATCGTGGTACTCACAGACGGGGCGAACAACCGCGGCGTGCTGCCGGCCGAGGCCGCCGAGCTGGCCGCCGCACGGGGGATCCGGGTCTTCACGATCGGCTTCGGCACCGACCAGCCGGCACCGCTGGTGTGCAGTGCGGGGCAGGTTGACCCCTCCGGGGGCTTCGGCCGCGGCTGGAACCAGGAGATCGAGGAGGAGACCCTCGTCGAGGTCGCCGAGCTCACCGGTGGCGCCTACTACCGCGCTGTGGATGCCCCGGAACTCACCCGCGTGCTGCTCGACCTGCCGCGCGCCATCGAACTCCAGACCCGCCAGCAGGAGGTGACCGTCTGGTTCGCGCTGGCAGGCCTCGTGCTGGCCGGATCCGGCGTCGGGCTGGCCCTGTGGTGGAACCGGCCGCGGCCCGGGCCCCGTCCCGCCATGCCAGAATGACGGCGTGACCCTGCCGACCCGAGAGCTCGAACCGCTGCCCGAGAAGGTGGCGGTCTCTTACGTGATGCCGGTGCTGAACGAGGCAGGGCACCTGGAGCGCGCGGTCTCGGCGATCCTCGCCCAGGACTACGAGGGCGAGTCCGAACTCGTCCTCGCCCTCGGCGCCTCCACCGATGACACCGACGCGATCGCCGCCCGGCTGGCCGCCGGTGACCCTCGCGTCCGGCTGGTCAGCAATCCGGCCAACGACATCCCCAAGGGCATCAACGCCGCGATCCGGGCCAGCAGGTTCCCCGTGGTGATCAGGGTCGATGCCCACGCCGAGTTGCCGGAGGGCTACACCGCCGCGGCTGTCGAGATCCTGCGCCGCACCGGCTGCGGCAACCTTGGTGGGGTGATGCTGGCCCGCGGCGAGAGCCCGGTGCAGAGCGCGATCGCCAGGGCCTACAACAGCCCGTTCGGCCTCGGCGGAGGGGTGTACCACCACGGCGACGAGGAGCGGCCCGCCGATTCGGCGTACCTGGGCGTGTTCCGGCGCGAGGTGCTCTTCGAGGTCGGGCTCTTCGACGAGGGGCTGCGCCGCGCCGAGGACTGGGAACTCAACCACCGGATCCGGGCCGCGGGCTACCTCGTGCTGTTCACCCCCCGGCTCAAGGTCACCTACTGGCCCCGGGCGAGCCTTGCGGCGCTGCGGCGGCAGATGTACGCCACCGGGGTGTGGCGCGGACACCTGGTGCGCCGGCAGCGCACCACCCCCTGGCGCTACCTGCCGCCGCCGGTGGTGGCCGTGGTGGTGGCGGCGAGCCTGGTCGCCGGGCTGCTTCAGGCGCTCGGCCTGGTGCGCACCGACGCGAAGCTCGCCGGGCTGGCCCACCTGGGTGCGGTCGGCTACCTGGTCGGTGTGACGGCGGTCGGGGTGACGAAGCTGGGCGGGCAGACTCCTACCGACCGGCTGCTCAACCCCGTCGTCCTCGCCATCATGCACCTGGCCTGGGGCGCGGGCTTCGTCAAGGGCCTGCTGACCGGCGCCGAGCGCACCGTCGACAGGTCGCGGGTGCGTTAGGCACCCACGTCACCGGTTCCCCGGCGGGTGGTGAGTTCACCGGCTACCTTGGCTGGGTGGACCCCGTGACCCCTGTTCCGGCAACTGCCGGCGACCTCCAGCGTCGGCTTCGCTTCTCCCACCGGCTCAACGCTGTGCTGGGGTCGACGGTGGCCCTGCTGCTGCTGATCGTGCTGGGCGGGGGACTGTCCGGCCCGTCCGCCGCGCCGACGTCGCCCCCCGTGGCCGCGTCGCCGGCCGGCTCGCCCAGCGCGACCGCGAGCCAGGACGAGGGGACGGTCACGGTCGTGCGCCGCGACCCGTCCGACACCCTCGCGATCGGGGCGGTGGACGCCCCGGTGGTGCTCGTGGAGTGGGCGGACCTGCGCTGCCCCTACTGCGCGCTGTTCACCACCTCGACGATGCCGGCGCTGGTCGAGCAGTACGTGGCCGCCGGCCGGGTGCGGATCGAGTTCAACGACGTCAGCCTGTTCGGGGAGCAGTCGACCCAGGCCGCCGTGGCGCTGCGGGCGGCGGCCGAGCAGGGACGGTTCGAGGAGTACCTCGGCGCCGTCCACGCCGCGGCTCCGGCCTCAGGGCATGCCGACCTGCCGCGGGAGAAGCTGGTCGAGCTGGCCCGGGTCGCAGAGGTCGCCGACCTGGCGCGCTTCGAGGCCGACCTCGACCGTCCCGACCTGCGGCGGGCGGTGGAGGACAGCACCGCGTGGTCGCAGGAGCTGGGGATCAGCAGCGTCCCCTTCTTCGTCGTGGGGAACCGGGCCATCCGGGGCGCGCAGCCGTTGGAGGTCTTCCAGCAGGTGCTCGACGAGGCCCTGCAGCAGGCCGGGGCCTGATGGACGTCGGGCTCGCCGGCGCGCTGGCCGGCGGCTTCCTGACGCTGCTCAGCCCCTGCTCGGTGATGCTGCTGCCCGCCTTCTTCGCCTATGCCTTCGCTGCCCCCGGACGCCTGTTCACGCGCACCTGGGTGTTCTACCTGGGGTTGCTCGCCACCCTCGTGCCGCTGGGGGTGCTGGCCGGCGGGCTCGGGGCGATGATCAGCGGCCACCGCACCCTGCTGACCACCATCGCCGCCGTCGTGGTGATGGTCCTCGGCGTGCTGCAGGTGGTGGGGGTCGGCTTCCCCGGCATCGACCGGACGCTGGCCCTGGACGCCGGCTCCACCCTCTCGGTCTTCCTGCTCGGCACCGTGTACGGGCTGGCCGGCGCCTGTGCCGGACCTGTTCTCGGATCGGTGCTCGCCCTGGCGGGCTCTGCTGGGGCGCCGCTGTACGGCGGGTTGGTCCTTGCGGTCTTCGCGTTCGGCATGGTGGTGCCGCTGTTCCTGCTGGCCCTGGCCTGGCAGCGGATCCCCGCTGTGCGTGCCCTGGTGCGGCCGCGTCCCCTGCGGGTCGGGCGCTGGCAGACCACCTGGACCCAGCTGGTGACCGGGGTGGCGGGGATCGCGCTGGGCGTCCTGCTGCTGCTGACCGACGGCACGGTGGGCCTCGGCGGGGGGTTGGGGGCTGCCGACCAGGCCGCGCTGGAGGCGTGGACCCTGGGCCGTGCCGCTCGCGTCCCCGACCTCGTACTGGTCGGAGTGGCAGCGGCGACGCTGGCCGGGGTCTGGTACGTCCACCACCGCAGGGCACGCGCGGTGGCTACGAGGCCAGGGCGCTGACGCCGCTCCAGCCCCGCCTCTGGGCTACTTCCCCCCGAACCGCTGCCTGACGAGGTCGGACGCCGCCGCCACCACCCGCTGCGCGCTGCGTCCGTCGGTGTGGGTGTGGAACTGCGCGGCGAGGCTGCGGCTGTGCTGTTCGGCTGCTGCCCGTTGGTCGGGGTCGGTGAAGACGGCCTCCAGCGCGGCGAGCGTCCCGGGCCAGGAGGTGGTCCAGCAGCCGCCCGCCAGCTCGGCGTAGTCGATATAGAGGCCCCGGGTGCCGGCGTACCGCTCGAGGTCGGGAGCGAGCAGCACCACAGGGCGTCCGGTCACCGCGTAGTCGACGAGGATCGAGGAGTAGTCGGTGACGAGGGCCGCCGCGCCCCACAGCAGCGGCATCGATTCGGGCTGGACGGTCGGTGGCAGCAGCCGGACCCTGGCGCTGCGCCAGTGGTAGGCGCCGACCCCGAGCAGGTGGGGCCGGATCAC
>JAEYUH010000197.1 GCA_023432725.1 Actinomycetes bacterium
GGCCGGCTCGTCGGCGAACACGTCGAGGCCCGCCCGCAGCCCCTTGGTCCGGATCGCGGCGGCGAGCGCAGGCTCGTCCACCACTTCACCGCGCGAGGTGTTGATGAAGAACGCCCCGTCCCTCATCGCCTCGAAGAAGGTCGCGCCGAGCAGGCCGCGGGTGTCGGGGGTGAGGGCGAGGTGGACGCTCACCACGTCGGCCAGGGACGCGACCTCCTCCGGGGACGCTGCCAGGCCGACGCCGAGTGCGGCCGCAGCCTCGGCGGTGAGGCTGCGACTCCAGGCCACGACCGGCATCCCGAACCCCCTGGCGCGCGGGATCATCTCCCGGCCGATGCCGCCCACCCCGATCAGGCCGAGCGTGCGGCCGTGCAGCCCGCGGGCCTTGCTGTACTCGGCCTTGTTCCAGGTACCGGCGCGCAGGTCGGCGACGCTGTCGGCGATCCTGCGGTCCAGCGCGCAGATCAGCCCGAACGCCAGTTCCGCCACCGCGACGGAGTTCTTCCCCGGGCAGTTCGCCACGTAGATCCCCAGCCGGGACGCGGCGGCCACGTCGATGGTGTTGTAGCCGGCGCCGGCCCGCACCACCAGCTTCAGCGGCCCCGCAGCGAGCACGGCCTCTGGCACCTTGGCGCTCCGCACGACGAGCACGTCCGGCCGGAGGGCCGCCACTTCGTCGGCGAGGCCCTGGTCCTTCAGCCCGGGCGCGAAGCTGACCTCGCAGCCGGCGGCCCTCAGGGCGTCGATCCCGGATTGTTCGAACTGGTCGGCGACGAGTACCTGCATGGGACCAACCTATTGCCGCCAGACCACTGGGCGAACAGCGTCACGGCGTTCCCCGCGACGGCGAGCGCAGACCGGGTCAAGCCGGCGGCGTCAGAAGAGCGCCGCGAGCAGGGCCACCAGCGGCGGGCCGCTCTGGCCGAGCATCCCGCGCCACAGCCTGCGGTTCGAGCTGAACAGGACGATCCCGCAGCCCGTCATGAAGGCGCAGCCGTAGACCACCAGCGCCCGTCCGACGTCGGTGTGGCCGGCGTAGTGGGCGATCAGTCCGGCGGCGGGGCCCGCCGCGAGGAAGAGGTTGTAGAACCCCTGGTTGAACGCCCACAGCCGCACCCCGGGCGCCGGGTCGGGCCTGCCGAGCAGGAGGGTCTGCACCTCGGGGCGGTGGAACAGCACGCTCTCCATCACGAACGCCGCAACGTGGAACGAGATGGCCACCACCGCGAAGACCTGCGTGACGAGGTTCATGGCTCAGTATCGCGCCGGGTGGTGGCGCCTGCCCGCAGGCTTTCGGAGCGGTCTCGGGCTAGGTTGGCTTTCGTGACCAGGTTCCCGCGCGGAGTGTACGGACGGGGCGACGAGCCCGACCCACGGTTCAGCCTGGCCAATGAGCGCACCTTCCTGGCCTGGATCAGGACCGGCCTGGCACTGTTCGCCGCCGGTGTGGCCCTGCACGCCCTCGAGGTGCCCGAGCACGCCGGGTTCCGGCTGGCCGCCGCCCTGGTGTTCATCGGGCTCGGCCTGGTCGCCACCGTGCAGGCGTGGGCGGGGTGGTGGCGCACCGAGTCGGCGATGCGGCTCGGGCAACCACTCCCCGGGACGTCACCCGGTCTCGTCCTGACTGTCGGCGTGGTGGCCGGGGTGGCCCTTGTGCTGCTCGGCCTGTCCTGGTGAGCGGCGTCCCGCCCGGCTGGGGCCCGGGGCTGCAGCCGGAGCGGACCCTGCTGGCATGGCGCCGGACCGCGCTGTCGCTGGCTCTTGCCGCCGTAGTGGCCGTCCGCCTGACGCTGGGGAGCTATGGCCCGGCGGCCGCCGCCGTCGGGGTCGGCGGGGTGCTGCTGGCCGGCGCGTCCAACCTCGTCGCCGACCGGCGCTACCGCGCGACCGGCCGGCCGGACGAGCCGATGGGACCCCTGCCCGGGGTGGGGGCGCCGGCCGCTCTGCTCACCGTGACGACTGTCATCGTCGGCCTGTTGGCCGCCCTGTACGTGTCGCAGGGCTGACCCCGCCCCGTCCCGGCCCCGATGGACGGCGCCGAGTACGGCGTGACCCTCCAGCAAGCGCTACAGGGTGGCCTCCACGACCACCTCACTGCCCGCGGGGGCGTACGGCACCCGGTTGCCCTCGACCGGACGGCCGTCGACCACGAGGCCGGCCCGACGCCCGCGCACCCCGGAGTTGCTCACCTTGATCGTGTACGTGGCGCCGCGAACCTTGCGGGTGACCGTGAAGGACGGCACGTCGGGGCCGAGTTGGGGGTCGATCACGAGGTGGTCGAAGTCCGGACGCACGCCCAGCAGGTACTGCGACACCGCCACGAAGTTCCAGGCGGCGGTCCCGGTCAGCCAGGAGTTCTTCGCCTCCCCGGCACGGACCGCCTCCTTGCCGGCGATCATCTGGGCGTAGACGTACGGCTCGAGCCGGTGGACGTCGCTGATCGCCTCCCGGTAGGCAGGGGTGATCCGCCGGTAGTAGTCGAAGGCGACGTCACCGCGGCCGACCACGGTCTCGGCGATGATCACCCACGGGTTGTTGTGGCAGAAGATGCCGCCGTTCTCCTTGTAACCCGGGGGATAGGTGGACACCTCGCCGAGCTCGATCCGGTAGGTGGTGTACGCCGGGTACTGCAGCACGAGGCCGTGTGGCGTGCCGAGCAGGTCCCGCACCGAGTCGAGCGCCTTGATCGCCGGGGCCGAGCTGTCGTCGTGGCCGTCGCCCACGCCGATCCCTGCCAGCACCGCGAAGCCCTGGGGCTCGATCCAGATCCTGCCCTCGGTGTCGGCGTGGGTGCCGACCGGATTGCCGAAGAAGTCGTAGGCGCGCAGGAACCAGTCGCCGTCCCAGCCATGGGTGAGCGTGGCCTCGCGCATCGCCGCCACCGCGGCCTCGGCGCGCTCGGCGACCTCGGTCAGGCCGCGGCGCCGGGCGATGGCGGCGTAGTCGGCGCCGTACAGCACGAACTGGGCCGCGATGAAGACCGACTCGGCCACCCCGCCGGCCTTGTTCTCGGTGGTCTGGAAGGGTTCCCCGGGCTCGGTGGAGAAGCAGTTGAGGTTGAGGCAGTCGTTCCAGTCCGCCCGGCCGATCAGCGGCAGGCCGTGCGGACCGAGGTGGGACAGCACGAACTCGAAGGAGCGGGTGAGGTGCTCCCACAGCGGCACCTCGGTGCCGGGCGCGTTGTCGAAGGGCACCGGCTCGTCGAGGATCGAGAAGTCGCCGGTCTCCTTCAGGTAGCCCGCCACCCCGGCGACCAGCCACATCGGGTCGTCGTTGAAGCCGGAGCCGACGTCGTTGTTGCCGCGCTTGGTGAGCGGCTGGTACTGGTGGTAGGCGCTGCCGTCGGGGAACTGGGTCGAAGCGATGTCGATGATCCGTTCCCGCGCCCGCTCCGGCACCAGGTGGACGAAGCCGAGCAGGTCCTGGTTGGAGTCGCGGAAGCCCATCCCGCGTCCGATGCCGGTCTCGAAGTAGGAGGCCGACCGCGACATGTTGAAGGTGACCATGCACTGGTACTGGTTCCAGGTGTTGACCATCCGGTCGAGCTTCTCGTCGGTCGAGGCGACGGTGTAGGTCGACAGCAACTCGTTCCAGTACGAGGCGAGCGCACCCAGCGCGGCGTCCACGTCGGCGGCGGTGGCGAACCGGGAGAGCAGGGCGTGGGCGCCCGTCTTGTTGATCACCTGTCGCTGCTCGTCGGCCCACTTGTCGTCCTGGTCATTCTCCAGGTAGCCCAGCACGAACACGAGGTCACGGCTCTCGCCCGGCGCCAGGTCGAGCGGGATCCAGTGCGAGCCGATCGGGTACCACCCGGACGCCACCGAGTCGGCCGAGCGTCCGGCGTGGGGGACCGCCGCCTCTGCGAAGGACGCGAACGGGCCGCCGAGGAAGGTCTCACGATCGGTGTCGAACCCCGCTGCCGGCTCGTTCACCGCGAACACCGCGTAGTGGTTGCGGCGCTCGCGGTACTCGGTGCGGTGGTAGATCGCGGTGCCACCGGACGGGGTGGCCGGCTCGACCTCGACCTCGCCGAGCGAGAGGTTGCGCTGGTAGTTCGTCTGGTCGTCGTGCGCGTTCCACAGCGCGAACTCCACGAACGAGAACAGGTCCACGTGCTTGGCCTGGCCTGTGGTGTTGGTCACTGTGACCCGCTGCACCTCGGCGTCCTCGCCGAGGGGTACCAGGTACGTGGTCTGCACGCGCAGCCCGCCGCGCTCGCCGGTGATCGTCGAGTAGCCCATCCCGTGGCGGGCCTCGAAATGGTCGAGCTCGGCCTTCACCGGCAGCCAGGTCGGGGTCCAGACGTCACCGCCGTCATTGATGAACAGGTAGCGTCCGCCGGCGTCGGTGGGCACGTTGTTGTAGCGGTAACGGGTCAGGCGCCGCATCCGCGCGTCGGTGTAGAAGCTGTAGCCGCCACCGAGGTGGGACAGCAGGGAGAAGAAACGCTCGGAGCCGAGGTAGTTGATCCACGGGTAGGGGGTGCGCGGCGTGTTGATGACGTACTCGCGGGCTGCGTCATCGAAGTGGCCGTACTGCATCTGGTGCCTCTCAGCTCAGCGAAGGACTGCTCTCCACCCTCGTGAGAACGCACCGGCGCGCCACGATGGGAGCGCTCTCATCGTAGCCCCGGCAGCAGGGTGCGTCCATTGCCCGCGCGCCGTGCGGAAGGGACGAATCCGGCTCAGCCGAGCAGCACCGCGATGGCGAACAGCACCGGCAGCGAGCCGAGGGTGGTGATGAACGCTGCGTCGCGTGCGATGGTCTCGGCGACGCCGTAGCGCTGGGCGTACACGAAGACGTTCTGGGCGGTGGGCAGCGCGCCGAGCACCGTCACCGCGTACAACGCGTGATCGGTCAACCCGAACCCGAACCTGCCCACGAGGTAGGCGACCACCGGCATCACCGCGAGCTTGAGGACGCTGGCCAGGATCACGTCCCTGCGTCCAGAGCCCGGCTCGAGGACGCGCTGGCCGGCCAGCGACATGCCGAACGAGATCAGGATGACGGGGACTGCGGCGTGGCCGATCGTCTCGATCGGGTTCAGCACGATCGGCGGCAGGTCGAGACCCGCGAGCGCGACCAGCAACCCGGCGAGGGAGGCGAGAATGATCGGGTTGCTCACGGTGGAGCGCAGGATGCCGCGGGCCGAGACCCTGCCGTTGACCCCGGCGTCGAGGAGGGCCAGCGCGATCGGCGCGAACACCAGCAGTTGCAGCAGCACGATGGGTGCTGCGAAGGCGGCGTCGCCCAGCATGTAGAGCGCGATCGGGATCCCGATGTTGTTCGCGTTGACGTAGCCCGAGCAGAGCGCGCCGATCACCGTCCTGCCGAGGTCACGGCGCCACACCAGCACCGCGACGCCGGTGAAGCCGCCCATGATGGCCGCCGCGGTGAGCGCCGAGACCGGCAGCAGCGACGAGAACAGCGCCGCCACATCGGCGGTGGCGAGGACGGAGAACAGCAGGAACGGGGCCAGCACGTGGAAGGTCAACCTCGACAGCACCGGCACAGCCCTGTCACCGAGGAAGCCCGATCGCGCGATGACGTAGCCGACCACGACGGCCAGGGCGATGACGGCGAAGCCGGTGAGGATGTCGAGCATGACGGATCGACCCTATCCGGACGCCTCCGCGCCA
>JAEYUH010000263.1 GCA_023432725.1 Actinomycetes bacterium
ACCAGCGGACCCACCCGCTTGAACCGCAGGTACAGGTAGCCGAAGGCAAGACCCATGACGAGGTTCCCGACGAAGCTCCCGAACCCCTGGTACAGGTGGTAGGTGGCGCGGATCAGCGCGCTGGAGACCACGATCACCCACGGCTTCCAGTTCAGCGCGGCGGCCCGGGTGAAGAAGAACCCGAGCATGACCACTTCCTCCAGCACCCCGTTCATCGCTGCCAGGCCGATCAGGACGGGCACCGTCCACCACTGCGCGGCGAGGTTGGCAGGGGAGATGTTCGTGTTGAACCCGGCGATCCAGGCCACGTAGTAGAGCGCGAGGCCCGGGATGCCGATCGCGAGGAAGATCGCCGTGCCGCGACCCAGGTCGAAGCCGGGACGGCGCAGGTCGAACCCGATCTGACGCCGCTGACCGGACACGTGGAGCAGGTAGAGCGCCAGCAGGGCCGGCACCACGGGGAACACGATGCCCGCCACCTGGTAGGCGAGGTCGAGCCAGGGCCGGTCGGGGGTGACCGACGGGTTCATCGTCGTGGTCTGCTGGTTGAGCGGCACCTCGTAGGTCAGCTTGTTCACCAGCGACAGGATCGAGTAGACCGCCGACTGGCCCAGCGACACCCCCAGCACCAGCAGGATCTCGAGCCCCGGACGCTGGCGATGCTCCCCCACCGCGTCTGCCCGCAGCGCCGCCTCCGCGGCCGGCGCCGGGGCGGCGGGCGCGGCGCCCCCGTCCTGCCCGGTCACCGGGGGTCCCTCTGCGGCAGGCGGGTGTGGGTCCTCGCGAACTCCAGCGCCTCGGCGAGTTGCCGGATCCGCTCGCCCGGCTGGTCGGCGTTGTTGGTCTTCACCTCGAGCACAATCTGCTGGGAGTACCGGCGGCGGGCGAGTTCGGCGAGCACCTCATCGGCCCGCTGGTTGCCCGCGCCGGGCAGCAGGTGGAGGTCGGAGACCCCGTTCAGCCCGTCGGTCAGGTGGACGTGGGCCAGCCGGTCGCCCCACGCCTCGATGATGTCGAGCGATTGCTGGCGGGCGGTCGCGGCGTGCGACATGTCGAGGGTGAGGTGGTCGAGGTCGAGCTGGGACGGGTCCCAGCTGGGGGCGTAGGCACGGACCTCGGCACCGCGTGGGCCCCGCCAGGGGAACATGTTCTCGACCGCGAAGACGATCCCCGTGGTGTGGTGCAGCTGCCGGATCCCTGCGGTGAACGCGGAGGCGTAGCTGCGCTGCCAGCGAAACGGCGGGTGGACCACCACCACCGAAGCGCCGAGCCTGCCTGCGGCCTCGCCCGACTTCTCGAGCTTGTCCCAGGGGTCCGGCCCCCAGGTGCGCTGGGTGAGCAACAGGGTGGGAGCGTGGATCGAGCCGATCGGGATCTCGTAGTAGTCGCGCAACCGCTGCAGCGCATCGATGTCGGACGAGGTGGCGTCCATCCCCACCATCACCTCGACCGCGTCGAAGCCCAGCTCCTGCGCGATCGCGAAGGCCCGCGAACTCGACTCCGGGTACACCGATGACGTCGACATCGAGATCACGGGGCCGCCCGGTGGTTTCGTCACGTTCTCCATCGTAAGCATGCGACCCAGCCCCGCCCGGCAAGGTCCGCCCCGTCCCGATTTCGCGGTTGGCTACCGACGTGGCAAGAATGGGGGCCATGCATGTCGATCACGTGACCTTCGCAGTCGGCCCAGCGGGTCTGGCTGCCGAATCGCAGCGGCTGGGCGACCTGCTCGGCGAGCGGTTCCGCGACGGCGGCTTCCACCCCCGCTTCGGTACCCGCAACCACATCCTGCCGCTGGCCGGCGACCGCTACATCGAGGTGGTCGAGGTGCTGGAGCACCCGGCAGCGGAGAAGGCGCCGTTCGGGCAGGCGGTGCGTGCGCGCTCCGAGCTGGGCGGCGGCTGGCTGGGCTGGGTGATCTCGGTGGACGACCTGACGCCGTTCGAGCAGCGCCTCGACCGCCAGGCGGTGCCCGGGATGCGCCACTTCCCCGACGGGCGCAAGCTCGAGTGGGAGCAGATCGGGGTCAAGGGCCTGCTGGCCGACCCGCAACTGCCGTTCTTCATCCACTGGCTCTCCGACCACGAGGTGCAGCCCAAGGCGCTGCGCGGCGACATCGAACTGGTGGAACTCGAGATCGCCGGCGACCGCGCCCGGCTGGAGACCTGGCTCGGCACGGACGTCAGCGAGGTCTTCGACGGCGTCGCGCTGAACTTCACCGCCCCCAACGGCCAGCCCGGCCTCAACGCCGCGGTCTTCCAGACCCCGAACGGCCTCGTCCGCATCTGAGCCCCGCGATTCCGATCAGCCCGGATCGGAATCGAACGGAGCGTCGAATCGACGATTCGTCGGTGGCGCCCGCTAGCGTCGGTGCCATGGCCAGGAACAGCAGTACCTACCGCTGCAGCGAGTGCGGGTGGAGCACCGTCCGCTGGGTCGGCAGGTGCGGCGAGTGCCAGGCCTGGGGAAGCGTCGCCGAGAGCCACGCCCCCGCCGCCACGGTCGCCGCTGCCACGCCCGCGCGCAGCGCCGTCCCGATCAGTCAGGTGGACGCCACCGCCACCGCCGGCATCCCGACCGGGATCGGCGAGCTCGACAGGGTGCTCGGCACCGGGCTGACACCCGGGGCCGTGGTGCTGCTGGCGGGCGAGCCGGGGGTGGGGAAGTCGACCCTGCTGCTCGAGGTGGCGGCCCGCTGGGCGGGTGCAGGCCGCCCCACGCTGTACGTCACCGCCGAGGAATCGGCGGCCCAGGTGCGCCAGCGCGCCGAGCGGACCGGCTCGGTGACCGACGGGTTGTACCTGGCCGCCGAATCCGATCTCGCCACGGTGCTCGGCCACATCGAGCAGCTGCGGCCGCAGCTGCTGGTGCTCGACTCCGTCCAGACCGTCGGCCTGCCCAGTGTGGACGGCGTGCCCGGCGGGGTCACCCAGGTCCGTGAGGTCACCTCCGCCCTGGTGCGGGTGGCCAAGCAACGCGCCATGCCGGTGGTGCTGATCGGCCACGTCACCAAGGACGGCGCAGTGGCAGGGCCGCGCACGCTCGAGCACCTGGTCGACGTCGTCCTCTCCTTCGAGGGCGACCGGCACGGCGGGTTCCGGATGATCAGGGCGAGCAAGAACCGGTACGGCCCCGCCGACGAGGTGGGCTGCTTCGAGATGGACGCCGGCGGCATCCGCGAGGTCGCCGACCCGTCCGGGCTGTTCGTCTCCCGCCACACCGAGCCGGTCGCCGGCACCTGCCTCGGGGTCTCGCTCGAGGGCCGCCGTCCGCTGCTCACCGAGGTGCAGGCCCTCGTCGTGCCGAGCAACGCCCCTGCCCCGCGGCGGGTCACCAACGGGATCGACGGGGCCCGGGTGGCGATGATCCTCGCCGTCCTGCAGCGCAAGGCAGGCCTGAAGCTCCACACCCGCGAGGTGTACGTCTCCACCGTCGGCGGGGCACGGGTGAACGACCCCGCGACCGACCTGGCGACGGCTGTCGCGATCGCCTCGGCCTGTGTCGAACGCGCCTTCGACCGGCCGATCATCGCGCTCGGAGAGGTAGGCCTTTCCGGCGAGCTGCGCCGGGTGCCCGGCATCGAGCGGCGGCTGGCGGAAGCCGCCCGGCTGGGCTTCGAGCTGGCGCTGGTACCGGCCGG
>JAEYUH010000305.1 GCA_023432725.1 Actinomycetes bacterium
CATCATTGGTGACAACACACTGACCGCGGTCAGTATAACGAGGAATTCATCAGGAGATCAATAACCCAGGCGTCGTCGGAGGCGCGACGCCCCTGACCGGGCGTCTCGACGGCCTGTTGACGAGGCCCGACGCCGGCTGACCTTCCGCTACGCGGCGCGGCCCCTGCTGGCTCGCCGGGTCGGTTCCGGCTCCCCCTCCGGCCGCGCCGGCTCAGGCGTCTCCGCGCCGGCGACCACGGCTGCCTCGGAAGCCCACGCCGGCGATTCCGCCGGGTCTACCTCGTACGGGGGTGACTGCCCGACCCCGGGCTCGCGGTGCTCAGCCGGGTCGCCCACCGGCTCATCGGGCGGCTCCACCTCGGCCTCATCGGTCTGTGCCGCCTGGACCGTCGGGGCCTCCGCGCCGTCGCGACGGGGCCGGTAGAAGCTGGAGGTGCCGACCGCCAGGTCGTGGCCCACCGAGCTGGCCCTGATCTGCAGCTGCTCGTGCTCGACGCCGTTGGCGTCGACCCACCGGCGGGTGCGCAGCTTGCCGATCACCACCACCGGATCGCCCTTGCGCAGGCTGAGCCTGACGTGCTCGGCCAGCCGGTGCGAACAGCTCACCGTCACCCAGGTCGTCTGTTCGTCGCCCCACTCGCCGCCGCGCACCGTCCGCGGCGTGCAGGCCAACCGGAACGTCGACCAGGGTGAGGTCGAATCCCGGACCTCCACATCGCCGCCCACGCGGCCTGTCATCCACACCTGCGCTTCCATACCGCCTCCTCTCGGGGTCGCCGGGAGTCTTGGTCTGCGCGTGGAGATGTGCCAGGCAATCGGCATGCCTGTGGACAACCGGGCCGGCCCGCAGGGCCTGTGGACAACCAGGGGTCAGCGATGCCGGGCGCGCGCGGTGGCGGCCACCGCGGTGGCGTACCGGTCGAGTTCGGCCTGCACCGGCTCGATGACCTGCTCCGCCATGACCGCACCGATCGCCGCCCGCAGCGCCTTCTCGGCCGACCGCGCCCGCCAACCGGCCCCGATGGTGACCAGGATCCGGCCCACCACGGCCAGCAGCAGGCCCGCCCCCACGCCCCCGATCACCAGCCAGGTGGCGATCGGCATCCCGTTCCAGTCCACATGCGGCAACGGCGGCAACATCAGGTAGGTGTGGAACAGCCCGTAGAGCAGCCACAGCCCGCCGGCCAGGACGGCGGCGACCAGCAGCCACTGCACCACCCGCCACAGCACCCACCACCACGAGCCGTTGCGGGTTCGCAGGTCGGTGGCGGCGATCGCGGTGTCCAGCCGGTCCGGCAGATGTGCCTTGTGGCTGTGGGCGGCAGCACTCACTGCCTCGACCCAGCCCCGGGGCAGACCGTCTGCGGCGGCGTCGGTGAGCCCTCGCAGCGCCCCCTCGACCCTCGCCAGCTGCACAGGGGTGGCCTTGGGCAGCGCCGTGCGTCCCACCTCGGCCGACCGGCTCGGCAGCTCGAGCCGCAACCGCTTCAGCGGGTCGGGCCGCAGGCTGCCGATCCAGCTCACGAAGGGCCAGCCGGTGGCAGCGCGGCCGCGCTTGCGCCACGCCTTGAAGACCCCGTCGACCACCGTCGGCACCCCCGCCGCCTCGCCGAGGGCGCTGGTGAGCTCGGCGCGGGCGGACTTGTCGATGGTGCGGCTGCGGCCGTCCCCGAGCTCGGCGGCCAACCTGGCGGCGGCCACCTCGACGTCGGTCTCCAGCCGCCGCACCGAGGCCTGCTTGGCGCTGACCGTCCGTGCCAGCATGGCGCGCAGTTCGGGCACGCCGGTACCGACCAGGGCGGAGGTGACCATCACCGGCGTCGCCCTCAGCCCCTCGCTGTCCAGCAGCTTGCGCAGGTCCTTCACGCACTGGTCGAGTTCGGCGGGCGACAGCCGGTCGGACTGGTTGAGCAGAACGATCATCAGGTCTGCGTACGGCGCGAGCGGCTTGAGGTAATTGTCGTGCAGCGCCGCGTCGGCGTACTTCTGCGGGTCGACCACCCAGGCCAGGGCGTCCACCCGTTCCACCAGCCGGTCGACGGTGAGCCGGTGCGAGACCTCCGTCGAGTCGTGGTCGGGCAGGTCGATCAGCACGAGCCGCGCGAGCGGGTCGTCGGCGGGGGCCGCGATCAGGTGCCGGCGCGGCACGTCCAGCCAGTCCAGCAGCTCGTGCGGCAGCGAGCTGCCCCACGCCACGCCCATCGCCCGCGACGTGGTGGGACGCCGCACCGCGGTTTCGGCGTACTCGGTGCCCGTGACGGCGTTGAACAGGCTGGACTTCCCCGAGCCCGTGGCGCCGGCCAGCGCCACCACGGTGTAGTCGCCGAACGTGACCCGCTCCCCCGCCCGGCCCACGATCTGGCGCGCCCGCTCAACGGCCTCGCCGTCGACCCGTCCGGTGGCCGCCTCGACCGCCTGCCGCAGTGCCTCGACCCGTTCGCCCAGCGTGGCTGCGTTCACTGCAGCTCCTCCGGCTCCATGACCGTGCCCTCCACGACCTCGGCTGACACGGGAGCGGGTTCGAGTTCGGGACGGGAGGTCGCGGCGATCGCGGGCCGCGCCAGCTGCTCGCGCAGCGGCTCGATCCCGGCCAGCGCCGCCCGGATCTCGTCGGCCTGCTCGGGACGGGAGTCGACAGCTGCCAGCGCGGTCTCGTACCGCGCCAGCTCGGTGGCCATCAGCGCCTGCACCCTGTCGTCGAGTTGGGTCTTGGCCTGCCTGGCGAGCCGCCGCACGGCGTCCTCACCGAAGATCGCCTCCAGCACCCGCTGGGCGAGCACCGCGGTGCCACCGGCCACCCCCAGCTCGGCGCCCAGCAGCCCACCGGTCTGGGAGAACACGAGGATCATCAGCGCGACGCCGACCCCGTTGACCCCGAGCGCCCAGAACCGGGCGCGCGACTTCTTCTCGGCGCCGACCTCGCTGACCAGCTCCATGACGTCGGCCTGCCAGTCGCGCACCACCCGCTTGGCCGCCAGGTCGAAGTCCTGGCTGGCCCTGGTCAGCCGATCCCCTGAGGCCTCCAGCAGCTGCCGTCCGGCGGGATGGGCCTGCCAGGCCGAGGCGGTGCGGGCGGCTGCCGACTCACCCTGCTCCCTGACCAGCACCTCCATGCCCGACTCGACAGCAGCGGTCACCTCGACCGCCTGCCTGGGCTC
>JAEYUH010000057.1 GCA_023432725.1 Actinomycetes bacterium
AGGTCAGAGGCCGTCGTCCTGACGGCGGCGCCAGCGCTCCTCCATCCGGTCCATGAAATCGCGCTCGGCTGCCTTCTTGCCGCTGCCGGAGGGCTGGTCGGGGTCGGAGCCGACATGCTGCCAGGAACTGACGGCCACCACAGTGGCGGCCAGCATCACGAGGAAGCCTGCGACGCTGAGCACCGGGTGCACCTGCATGCCGCCGATCAGGCAGCCGATGCCGACGAGGAAGGCGAGCCCTGCGAGGGCGGCACGACGACGATGAAGCCGACGGGTGCCGGTACCACGAAGCGTGTTGGCGAGCTTGGGGTCCTCGGCCGCGAGAGCGGCTTCCATCTGTTCGAGGAGCCTCTGTTCGTCCTCAGAGAGGGCCATCGTCGCCTCCTGACTGTGTGGTGGACGAAGTGTAGGTCAAGTCTAGGTCGCTGCCGGGCATTTCGGAACTGGAACCTTACCCGGCTTGGGCGGGGTTCACTCCCGCGGCGGGAAGTCCCCGCCCGGCTGCTCCTGATCGGCCGCGGTGTCGGTGGCGAGCTCGTCGATGGCGGCGTGCTCGGCGTCCCACTGCCCGTCGCGGTAGGCGGTCCGCGACACCAGATGGCCGGAGACCGGAGCGGTCAGGATCTGCAGCACGACGGCAAGCCCGAGCAGGGTGAACGCCTTCCAGTCCCGCAGGCTCAACGTCACACCGACCAGGACGAGGATCAGGCCGAACACGGACGGCTTGGTCGCGGCGTGCATCCGGGTCATCACGTCGGGGAAGCGCACCAGCCCCACCGCGGCGGCGAGGCAGAAGAACGCACCGATGGCCAGCACTATCGCCCCGGCGAGATCGAAGATCTGCTCAGTCATCGGCTCCACCATCCTGCCGGGACTGCCGCCGGTCGAACCTGCGGCGGATGGTGGACGGCGAGGCGATCAGCCGGGCGACGCCCACGGCGGCGCTGAAGCCGACAAGGGAGAGCCCGAGCAGGATCGGCAGGCCGGTGGTGTTGTCGGCCAGCACCGAGTACAAGCCGACCGCGGCGATCACGATGGCTACCACCACGTCGCCCGCCACGATCCGGTCGAGCGCCGTCGGCCCCTGGACCAGCCGCCAGAGCACGAGGCAGGCGGCCAGCGCGAGCATCACGGCGGCCGCCCCGATCGCGATCATCATCGGCGCACCCCCTTGCGGCGCTCGGCGGCCCGCACGTCTGCCGCCTGCACCTCGTGGTCGCTGCCGAAGGCGCGAATCACTCGCTCCTCGATCTGGAGGGCATGGCTGCGCTGGTGACGGACGGCGCGGGCGTCCGGCAGGTCGAAGACGTGCAGGTAGAGCAACCGTGGCCGGCGGACCGTCTCGACGACCAGCGTGCCGGGGACGACGGAGATCAGTTCGGCGACCGCCACCTGGTACAGGTCGCTGTTGCTGGCCAGCCGCACCTTCACGATGCCGGGCCGGATGTTCAGCCTCGGCCGCAGCGCCACGGCGGCGAGCTGTACCGAGGCGACGGCGAGGTCGCGCAACTGGGCGAGGACCAGGCGCACCACGCCCCACAGCCGAACCCTGCCGTAGTAACGGATCGGGGCCAGCCAGAACACGACGGTCACCAGCCAGCCCAGCACCAGCCCGTACAGGATGTTCAGCAGCGACGCCTCGCCCCACAGCAGGACCCACACGACGGCCAGCAGCAGTACGGCCCGCCACTGCAGCCGCCAGCGCAGCACGGAGCGCAGGCGCCGGTTGGCCTCACTCATCAGCCACCTCCCAGGACGCTTGCCAGGTAGCTGCCGTCCAGCAGCGCCGCCGCCGACCGGCTGACGTAGCGGTACATCGGGCCGGCCGCCACGGTGAACGCCGTGGCGAGCGCCATCAGCCCGACCGTGGAGCCGACCATCAGCCCCGGCAGCGCCGAGCCGATCGCCGGGTCCTTGAACCGCCGCAGGTTGCGCACCGTCCGCTCGGGCACCTCGCCCCAGAAGGCCCGTGCCCAGACCTTCGCCATCGCGTAGAGGGTCAGCAGCGAGGTGAGCACGCTGCCGGCCACCAGCGCCCAGGCCATCGGGGTGTTCGCCTCGACACCGGCCTGGAGCAGCGAGAGCTTGGCGATGAAGCCGGAGAACGGCGGGATGCCGGCCAGGTTCATCGCCGGGATGAAGAACATGACGCCGAGGATCGGCACTACCTTGGCCAGCCCGCCCAGCCGGTCGAGGCTGGTGGCCGCACCCACCCGCTCGATCAGGCCGGCGACCAGGAACAGGGTGCACTGGATGGTGATGTGGTGGGCGGCGTAGAAGATCGCGCCGGCGTAGCCGCCGCGGGAGGCGAGCGAGATGCCGAAGACCATGAACCCGATGTGGCTGACCAGGGTGAACGAGAGCAGACGTTTGACCTCGACCTGCGCGATCGCCCCGAGGATACCGATCACCATCGTGGCCAGGCCGACCACGCCGAGCAGCTCGGTGAGCGTCGAGTCGGGGAACAGCAGGGTCTGCGTCCGGATGATGGCATAGACGCCGACCTTGGTGAGCAGGCCCGCGAACACCGCGGTCACAGGGGCAGGGGCGGTCGGGTAGGAGTGCGGCAGCCAGGCCGACAGCGGGAAGACCGCCGCCTTGATCGAGAAGACCCCGAGCAGCAGGAACTGCAGCACCCCCTGCACCTCGACCGGCAGCTCGGCCAGCCGGACCGCCAGCTGCGCCATGTTCACGGTGCCGGTCGCCGCGTAGACCATCGCCAGCGCGATCAGGAACAGCGACGACGAGACCAGGTTCACCACGACGTAGACCGACCCCGCGCGGATCCGGTCCCTGGTGCCGCCCATCGTCAGCAGGACGTAGGAGGCGAACAGCAGCAGCTCGAAGCTGACGAACAGGTTGAACAGGTCACCGGTGAGGAAGGCGTTGGAGACGCCGGCCACCAGCAGCAGGAAGGTCGGGTGGAAGATCGACACGGGGGTCTCCCGGCGGATCTCGTCTTCGTCCTGGCCCGTGGAGTAGACCAGCACCGCAAGCGAGACGAGCGCAGCGACGAGCAGCATCAGTGCCGCCAGCCGGTCTGCCACCAGGACGATGCCCAGCGGCACCGGCCAGTCCCCCACCCAGAGCACCAGCGTCTGGCTGTCGGTCAGCCAGACCAGCACTCCCGCCACCACCGACACCGCCGCCACCGCAGTGATCGAGATCGCGCGTTGCACGACGGGGTGCCGACCCGCGAGGAAGGTGGTCGCAGCGCCCAGCAGACACAACAGCACCGGGACGGCGAGCAGGTTGTTCATTCGCTCACCACATCCTCACCGGTATCGCTGAACTGGATCTCCTCGTAGCTCTCCGAGGTGCTGTCCGCCCGGGCCAGGACCCGGATCCTGGCATCCTCGATGTCGTCCTGCACCTCGTCGTGGCCGTTGATCTGGAAGCTGCGGTAGGCCATCGTCATGACGAAGGCCGCCACCGACAAGGTGATCACGATCGCGGTCAGCACCATCGCCTGCGGCAGCGGGTCGCTCATCGCACCCTTGTCGGTCATGCCGATGATCGGCGGGCCGCCCGCCGGACCGGAGGCGACGAGGAAGAGGACGCTGACGCCATTGCTCGCCATCACGACGCCGACCAGGATGCGGCTCAGCGAGCGCTCGGAGATGAGGTAGAGCCCGCAGGCGATCAGGACGCCGGCGACGATCGCCAGGGTGAGGTTCGCGGGCATCAGGTCCACCTCACCCCGGGTGCGGCGCGGGTCGACTCCGGCTCGGGCGCGGGCGCCAGTTCCTCCCGCTCGTGGGCGTCGATCCCGGCGCCGAGGCTGCGCCCGAGGTCGACCATCATGCCGACCACCACCAGGTAGACACCGAGGTCGAAGACCGTGGAGGACACCAGGTGGATCTCGCCGAGCAGCGTCCAGGTACCGCCCCACGGCAACGCGATCGACTCCCACCCAGGCACGGTGAGGTACACCTCGAAGCTCTGGAAGATGGTCCCGCCGACGAGGGCCGGCACCACGGCGGCGCCGACCGCGAGCACCAGCCCCGCACCGAGGATCACGCCGGCGGGCAGCGGCACCGCCTCGTCGAGTTCGTGGCCGCCGGCGGCGAGGTAGCGGATCAGCAGCGCGGTGCCGGCGACGAGGCCCCCGGCGAAACCGCCGCCCGGCAGGTTGTGCCCGGCCACCAGCAGGTACACCGAGACCACGATCATCACACCGAACAGCAGCCGGGTCACCACCTCGAAGATCAGCGACCTGGCCTGGCGCGGCAGCAGTCGGCTGCCGGCCAGCCATCCCTCCAGCTTGCCGTCGGGCAGCGCCGGCGGACGTCGCAGCCTGCCGGCGCGGCCGCGCAGGAAGATCAGGCTCGCCACCCCCGTGGCGGCGATGCTGAGCACGGCGATCTCGCCGATGGTGTCCCAGGCCCGGGTGTCGACCAGCACGACGTTGACGATGTTGTTGCCGTACCCGTAGGTGTAGGCGAGCTCCTGGAGCGGGTCGGACACCGGGGCGGCCGACCGCGACCCGAGCGCCAGGATCGCCAGCAGGGTGACCGCGAGCCCGGTGGCCGCCGCGATCACCACCCGCCACCAGCGGGCCGATTGCAGCGGTCGCTCGGTGAAGTACTTCGGCAGCTTGCGCAGCACCAGCAGGAACACCAGCAGCGAGATGGTCTCGACAAGGATCTGGGTCAGCGCCAGGTCGGGCGCACCGTGGATCAGGAACAACAAGGCGGTGCCGTACCCGGTGACCCCCAGCAGCAGGACGGCGCGCAGCCTGCCGCGTGAGGTGGCCACCATGAAGGCGGCGACGATCATCACCCCGCCGACCAGGAGCTGCCCCCAGTGGTCGGCGAGGTACACCGCAGGCCACTGCTGGACGCCGGCCAGGCCGTAGAAGATGAGGCCGGTGATCACCACGAGGATGGTCGCGACGTAGGAGGCGAGCGAGCCGCGCTGGGTGCGGCCCGTCACCTCGACAGCCAGCCGGTCCAGCCGGGCCATCGTCACCCGGTAGGTGTCGGCCGCGGCAGGCACTTTCGGGAAGGTGTGCTGGACGGCGGCGATCCGCTCCCGCTGCCAGAACAGCACCGCGCCGCCGGCGATGGCCACCAGGGAGGCCGCCAGCGGCAACCCCCAGGAGGGCAGCAGCGTGAGGCCGTGGCCGGGCTCGCCGTCCGGCAGCGTCTCGGCGTAGCTGGAGAACACCTCCGTCAGCGGGCCACCCAGGAACCCGGCCGCCAGCACGGTCAGCCCCAGCACCACGGGCGCCGCGACGAAGCCGAGCGCCGGACGGTGCGCCGGCTCGGTGTCGGCGAGGCCGGGCTTCCTGCCGAAGGCTCCCCACCAGAACCGCAGCGTGTAGGCGACGGTCAGCGCCGAGCCGAGGACGATGGTCACGGTCAGCAGCCAGGCCGGCAGCGGAGCCACCCCGATACCGTCGCCGGTCAGCGCGAGGTTGGTGATCGCCTCAAGCCCTGCCTCCTTGGCGGTGAAGCCGAGGGTCGGGGGGATGCCCGCCATCGCAGCCCCCGCTATCGCGGCCACCGTCGCGGTGACCGGCATCGCGCGGGACAGCCCGCTCAACTCGGTGATCTGGCGGGTGCCGGTTGAGTGGTCGACCACGCCGACGACGAGGAACAGGGTGGCCTTGAACAGGGCGTGGGCCACCACCATCGCCAGGCCGCCGAGCGCGGCGGCCTGCGTCCCTGTGCCCAGCAGCAGGACGAGGAAGCCGAGTTGGCTCACGGTGCCGTAGGCGAGCAGCAGCTTGAGGTCGTCCTGGCGCAGCGCACGCCACCCGCCCAGGAACAGGGTGAGCGCACCGAGCCCGCCGACCAGGGGCCGCCAGCCGGGAACCTCCGCCATGATCGGGGCGAGCAGCGCGACGAGGTAGACGCCGGCCTTCACCATGGCCGCGGCGTGCAGGTAGGCCGACACCGGCGTCGGGGCCGCCATGGCACCGGGCAACCAGAAGTGGAACGGCACCAGCGCGGACTTGCTCAGCGCGCCGACAAGGATCAGCAGCCCTGACACGGTCAGCGCGGGGCCTGATGGTGGGGCGGCGAGGATCGCCTGCAGGCTGAAGGTGCTGGCCGCGGTGCCCAGGGTCAAGAACCCCACCAGCATCGCCAGGCCGCCGGTGGTGGTGACGATCAGCGCCGTCAGGGCCGCCGACCGGTTCGCCCGCCGGGTCGGGTCGTGCGCAATCAGCAGGTAGGAGAACACCGTGGTGAGTTCCCAGAACACGTACAGGACGATCAGGTCGTCGCTGGTGACCAGACCGAGCATGACGCCTGCGAAGGCGGTCAGCAGCGCCACCGGACGGGTCTGCGGCGGGTCGTCGGCGAAGTACCACCGGCAGTAGAGCAGGATCAGCGAGCCGATGCCGGTCACGATCA
Source organism: Actinomycetes bacterium (assembly GCA_023432725.1). Lineage (GTDB taxonomy): Bacteria > Actinomycetota > Actinomycetes > Propionibacteriales > Propionibacteriaceae > Propionicimonas. Next base: position 6,363 of record JAEYUH010000057.1, read on the forward strand.
GGGCCAGCACCCACTGCAACAGGCCGAGGTGGAAGGAGAGCTGCACGCCGAGGTCTTCGATCCACGCGTAGCGCTCGACGACCGCGCCGCCGTCCAGCACCACCGGCGCGACGCTCACCAGCCAGCCGAAGGCCACAGCCGGGACCACCGCCGCCGCCAGGAAGGCACGTTGCCCCAGCCATCGGGTGAGCAGCGGTGCAGCGATCGCCAGCAGAAGATGGGCCGCGACCAGTCCCAGCAGAACCGACACCTCCTCAGGTGGTATGCGGGGACAGGCGGGTACGGGCGGACGTCAGCGCGACGGCGTCAGTTGCCCGGGTCCGGCGATCCCGTGGTCACTCACGCACGCAGCCTATCGGGTGCACCAAGGCCTGCTGCACCCGCGACCCGCGGACTGGAACGGTCGCCGAGCCTCAGCGGCGGTAGGTCCACTCCCCCGCGAGCAGGGTTGCGAAGACCGTCATCCCGCGCAGGTTGGCGACGATCGACGGGTCCTGCTCCACGATCACCAGGTCGGCCGCCATCCCCTGGGCGACCATCGTCCGACCGTCGGTCGAGGCAGCCAGGGCGGCGCGCAGGTCGAGCGCCTGCTCGGGGTGCCAGGGTTCGCGTCCGTCCCGTGACCGGGTCACCGCCGCCGCCAGGGTGATCCACGGGTCGAGCGGCGCCACCGGCGCGTCGGAGCCGAGCCGCAGGGTGACCCCTGCCCGGTGCAGGTCGGCCAGCGCGAAGGCACGGTCGGTTCGCCCCTGCCAGTACCGGTCGGCGACGTCGCGGTCGTCCATGGCATGCTCGGGCTGCACGCTCGCCACGATGCCGAGCGCGGCGAACCGCGCGACGTCCTGGGGACGCAGCAGCTGGGCGTGCTCGACCGAGCCGGTGGCACCGGTCGCCTCGAAGGCGTCGAGGGCCACCTGGTTGGCCCGGTCGCCGATCGCGTGGACGGCGGCCTGCAGCCCGTGCCGGTCGGCCACCGCCAGCAGGCCGACGAGTTCGTCGTAGGGGACGTTGACCACGCCGTACGGATCCTGGTCGGGGCCGAGACCCGGGTAGGGCTCGAGGCACCACGCGGTGCGGGTGTTGAGCGAGCCGTCGGTGATCACCTTGAGGGGCCCGACCCGCACCCGCCCTTCGGTGCCGGGCACCTCGTCGCCGGTCCGCCAGCCCTGGGCGGTCGCCCGGTCGAGGTCGGACGGGTAGAAGCCGGCGTCCACCCTGACCGGGAGCCGCCCGCCGGCCGCCCGCCGCGGCCAGTCCGCCAGCGGCCAGCGCATCTCGAGGTCGGTGATCCGGGTGATGCCGCGGGCGGCGGCGCCCCGCAGCGCCTCCAGCGCCCACCGGTCGGCGACCTCGTCCGGCACCTGGTCAAGCGATCTCAGCACGTCGAAGGCAGCCTTCTCGCGGACCAGCCCTTCGACAGCAGCCACGCCATGCCGGGACAGCGCGGCGCTGTTCAGCCAGACGCAGTGCAGATCGCCTGCCACCAGGACCACCGGCCGGGCACCGGTTGCCGCGTCCAGCAGCGCCACCGTGGGCAGGTCCGGCCACAGCGCGTCCCGGAAGCCGAAGCCGACCACCTCGCCGGCACCCGCGTCGAGCGCGGCACGTGCCAGGGCTGCGGCCTGGGCCGCCGAGCCGCAGCCGGACAGGTCGATCCGGCGCCTCGCCTTGGCCCAGTGCAGGAGGTGGACGTGGCTGTCGGTCAGCCCCGGGAGCACCCAGCGGCCGCCGAGGTCGACCACCTGGCCGCCGCCGACCGGCCCACCGATCGAGGTCACCACCCCGTCGGCGACGGTGAGGTCGACCGGGTCGCCGGCCCTGCCCACCACCCGGGCGTTG
>JAEYUH010000130.1 GCA_023432725.1 Actinomycetes bacterium
CGGCCGACGTGGGGCTGCAGTTGGGCGGAGGAGGGGGGAGCGAAGGGGGCGGGGTGTCTGGCCGGGGTCGGGGGGAATGACCCCGGCCAGAACGCCCAACGACTCGGGGGAGTCGCGGGAGGCACGGCGCGCGTTCGCTCGGGAGGAGAGCCTGGGGCACGGGGGTGCCACCGGCGCGACGAGAAATCCCTGTCGGAGGGGTGTGGGGTTCCGCTCCGATGCCCCTACTGTGCCGGGAGAACTGGCCGTTCGCTCCCTGATTCGCTGCTGTTGGTGCTGCCGTTGGTCCTGAGACCGCTCTCACGGTGGTACCCCGGGGTCACCCCGTCGGGGTCAGTCCGCGAAGGGGAGGTCAAGGCCGTCCCGCCAGCGCGTCGAGCCCAGGTCGGCCACCACCAGGCGCTGGGTCGGCCGGGTCAACGCCACATAGAGGACGCGTTCCCCGCCGGAGGACTCCGCCACGATTTCGTCGGGGCTCACGACCACCACGGCGTCGTACTCGAGGCCCTTCGCGCCCAGCGGGGAGACCAGCGCGAGCCGGTCGGCGACGGCCGCCAGGTTCGGCTGCGTCGCAGCCGCCTCGCGCAGCGCTGCAAGCCGCGAGGGCGGCGCGATCACGCCGATCGTGCCGGCCACCTGGCCGGCCAGTTCGCCGACCTGCCTGTCGAGCCACTCGACAAGGGCGGGCTCGGCCGGCTCGGCGAGCAGCGGACGGATACCGGTCTCGCGGATCGCCCGCGGCAGGTCGGCCCCGGGGAAGGCGCGCTGGACAACGGGCGCGGCGACGTCGAACACCTCGGCGGGGCTGCGGTAGTTGGTCGAGAGCCGGAAGGAGCGACGCGGGCCGCTGCCTGCGACGTCGTCCATCGCCTGCCGGGACTCCGCCGGGTCGGGCCAGCTGCTCTGCGCCGGATCCCCGACGACGGTCCAGCTGGCATGCGCGCCGCGGCGGCGGAGCATCCGCCACTGCATCGGGCTCAGGTCCTGCGCCTCGTCGACCAGCAGGTGGGCGAAGGTGTCGTGCGGGTCGTCGTGGGGGTCGACCTCGCGGGCGTCGGTCAGCAGGTCGGCGGTGGTGACGAGCTCGGAGATCCCGGCGCCGTCCGGCAGGAAGACGGTCGGCTCGTCCGCCTCGTCGGGTTGGGACGGCCCGAGGATGGCGACCAGTTCGTCAAGGAGGGCGACGTCGGCGACAGTCCAGCCATCCCCAAGCCCGGCCGCCAGAGCCGCCTGCTCGTCGGCGTCGAGGATCCCGTCCGAGACCGCGGCCACCACCCGCGGGTCGGCCAGCCGGCGCAGCACCGAACGGGCGTCGAGGTCGGGCCACCAGGCCTGCAGGAACATCCGGTAGGAGGCCGCGGACGAGACCAGGTCGGTCATCGTCGCCAGGTCCATCCCGAGCTCCTCGGGCAGCTGGGCGTACAGCGCCGCCATCACCTGGCTGACCGCCGCCTGGCGGCCGGCGTTGGCCTTGGTCCGCGACAGTACGTCGCGCCGGATCCGGCGCAGCGCGGCGGGGTCGAGGGTGAGCACCTCGCCCTTGACGGTGACCCGCAGCATCGGCTCGTCGGCGCCGACCTCGAGCAAGGGCAGGTCCACCAGCCGGCGCAGCACCCGAAGCATCCGCAGGCTGCCCTTGACCGCCGCCGCGGCAGGCACGTCCTGGACGTCGCTGGCGAACCCGAGGACGTCGACCGCCACCTGGCCGATGGCGCGCAGGGTGACCGAGTCCTCACCCAGGGAGGGCAGCACCCGCTCGATGTAGTTCATGAACAGCGCGCTCGGCCCGACCACGAGAATGCCGCCACGCTCGTAGCGGCGGCGGTTGGAGTAGAGCAGGTAGGCGGCGCGGTGCAGCGCGACGACGGTCTTGCCGGTGCCCGGGCCGCCGGCGATCACGGTGACGCCGGTGTGGTCGGCCCGGATCGCCTCGTCCTGCTCGGCCTGGATGGTGGCCACGATGTCGCGCATCCGGTGGCCGCGGGCACGCTTCAGCGAGGCCATCAGGGCGCCCTCGCCGACGATCACCAGCTCGCGCTGCGCTGAGGCGTCGAGCAGGTCGTCCTCGATGCCGGTCACCTTGTCGTTGCGGCAGCGAAGGACGCGGCGGCGGACCACCCCCATCGGATCGGCGGCGGTGGCGCGGTAGAACGGCTCGGCCGCCCGCGCCCGCCAGTCGATCACGAGCGGCTCGTACTCCTCGTCCCGAACCCCGATCCTGCCGATGTAGCTCTTCTCGCCCTCGGTGTTGTCCAGCCGTCCGAAGACCAGTCCCTCGTGCTCGGCGTCCAGCACGGCGAGCCGGCGGGCGGCCTGGAAGGCGAAGGCGTCGCGCTCGAACAGGGCGGTGCCGTCCTCTTCGCGGACGTAGGTCTCGCGATCGGAGGTGTAGATCCGTTGGCCGTGGCGGGCGGTGTTGCGGGCCGACCGGGTGGCCAGGTCGAGGTGGCGGTAGACGAGATCGACGTGTGCCTGCTCAATGGCGAGTTCATGGGCCAGGGTGGAGGTGGCACCTGCTGAATCCACGTTCGTCCTTCTGGGTAGGTAGCGACCGTCCAGTCTACGCCCGCCGCCAAGGGTGCTCAGGGCAGCAGGACTATCTTTCCGGCGGCCGAGCGGGACTCGCTGAGCCGGTGGGCAGCCGCCGCCTCGGCGAAACCGAAGGTGTGGCTGACGTTGACCCGGAACCGCCCCAGTGCCGCCAGCCCCGCGACCCGGGCGAGTGCCGAGGCGTCACCGCGCTCGGAGGTCACCCGGACGCCGCGCTCTGCGGCGGCGAAGTTCGCGATGGTCACTACTGCCTGCGGACGGGGAGCGAGGGCCAGCAGGTCGTCCAGCTGGCTGCCCGCGGCGTCGGCGACGAGGGTGGGGCCGGGCGGCGCCAGCTCCCTGACCCGTTCGACCAGCCCGGGCCCGTACCCGGTGGCCTCGGCGCCGAGGGCCGCCAGCAGCTCGTGGTTGGCCGGACTGGCGGTCCCCACCACCCGGGCTCCCCTCAGCACCGCCAGTTGGACGATGGCCTGGCCGACGCCACCGGCGGCGCCGTGGACGAGCACCACGTCGTCAGCGCCGACCTCGAGCAGGTCGACCACCCGGGTGGCGGTGTCGGCCACCACCGCGAGCCCGCCCGCCTCGACGGCGGTGAGGCCACGTCCGGGTTGCCGGGCCCAGGACGACAGCAGCGCGTACTCGGCGGCCGCCCCGCCCACCGTGAAGCCGAACACGGCGTCACCGGGCGCGATTCCGGTCACCCCGGGCCCCGTCTGGTCGACGACGCCTGAGGCCTCAAGGCCGGGGATCGTGGGCCGGGCCAGTGGGCGCCCGCCGGCGAACGCGCCGGCCCGCACCTTCGTGTCGTAGGGGTTCACGCCCGCGGCCTGCACCCGGATCCGCACCTGGCCGGGACCGGCCTCGGGTTCGGTCACCTCGGCGACCTCGAGCACCTCCGGATCGCCGTACCTGACGTACTGCACAGCCCGCATCGCCGGCCCCCTTCTCGCTGCGGACCACTCTAGGCAGCGGTCCTGGCGGGCGGTTCGGCGTCCCGTCGCCGGGCAGTGAGCCGGCTGATCCCGATCCCGGCCAGGATCCCGAGGTGGCCGATCACCGCTATCGCGATGAGCGGGAACCAGAGCTTGTTGCCCCAGAAGAGCCCGAGGCCGTCCCCGCCGGTGATGGGTTCGGGGATCACCAGCCAGACGGCCAGGCAGACCAGCACCGTCACCCAGTCGTACCCCCGCCGGAAGCCGAGGACAGCCCCGGTGGCGAAGGTGAGCACCGGTACCACCGCGTAGAGGTAGGTGACGGCGAGGCTCTTGAACTCGATGCTGTCGAGGACGCAGCCGCCGTCATCGCAGGCGGCCCAGGCGAGCAGGAGCCCCCAGAACGCGGCGTAACCGGCCACGACGACCACCACGTACGGCCAGGAGCTGAGGACGCGACGCACGGCGACTCCTAGAGTTGGTTGACCAGCAGATAGGCGACCAGCCACAGCAGGCCGAAGAAGGCGAGCGTGGCCAGGACGAGACCCGCCACCGCCACAGGGGTCAGCCGGGGGCGCTGGGCGCGCTCGAGGTCGCGGGCGTAGTCGGCGGGTTCCCCGAGCTGGGCCAGCGCCTGCCGGACCGCGTCGGCGTGGTCGGCGCCGGCCGTCACGGCCTCCTCGTACCGGCTGAGGGCGTGCTCGTACAGCTCGGCGGACGCCTCCCGCCGACGGCGGCGCTGCGGGATCGCCGCGGTGGCCGAGCGGGAGTACTCGGCCAGTTCGGGGATCTCAGGCATCCCCGCCACCCCCCGAGCCCAGCACCGCGTCGATCCCGCCCGCGAAGGCCCGCCACTCGGCCCCCCGCTCGGCCAGTTCCCGGCGTCCGCTCGCGGTGATCGCGTAGTACTTGCGCTTGCGTCCCACCTCGGAATCGCTCCAGTAGGAACGCAGGTGGCCTTCCCGCTCCAGCGAGTGCAGGACGGGGTAGAGCGACCCCTCCCCGAACCGGAGGGCACCGCCGGAGGCATCCTGCAGGGTCTTGATCAGCTCGTAGCCGTACAGGTCGTCCTGGTCGAGCAGGCGCAGCACGAGCAGGGGGAGCGTCCCCTTGAGCAGTTGCTTGTCGATCGACACTGACGCCCCTCACCACGATGCCTCGCATACCAAGGTATCGGTATCCGAGGCATGGCGGAAGAGGGGCGGGGTAGATTCGTCCGGAGCACCCGGTTGGATGCCGCCGCGGCCATGCGTGCAGGGCAGGTCCGGGTTTTGGTGGAGCGGTGTCGGTGGGGGTAGACTCGACCCTTGCATGACCTGCGCAGGCAGTCGCGTGCGTCCACATCACGTTCACGTTAGGGAGTAATGGCGAAGAAGGAAGGCGCCCTCGAACTCGAGGGAACCGTCGTCGAAGCCCTGCCCAACGCCATGTTCCGGGTGGAACTGGCCAACGGGCACAAGGTTCTCGCGACCATCAGCGGCAAGATGCGGCAGCACTACATCCGCATCATCCCCGCCGACCGTGTCGTCGTCGAACTGTCCCCCTACGACCTGAGCCGTGGCCGCATCGTCTTCCGGCATCGGTAAGCCACCGCATATCAACCACCACCTGTCGAGTCGGGGGACGCCCCCGTGCCCGGCGATGAGTCAGAAAGTTGCTCGATGAAGGTTCAGCCGAGCGTCAAGAAGATGTGTGACAAGTGCAAGGTGATCCGCCGGCACGGTCGCGTGATGGTGATCTGCGACAACCCGCGCCACAAGCAGCGCCAGGGCTGAGAGATCGACCCTGGCCCGCCCCGTCCTGAGCATTCCTCGGGGCTGTCGCGGGACGCGGAACACCGGACGCCCCACGTCCGCACAACTGAATCCGGGCCACGGCCCACGAATCCGGGCTACGGCCCAACCAGAACGTGATAGCACCATCGGGATCCGTCCCGATGCCACCCCCGGTCGGAGGCCGGGGCCCACGCCAGGCGGCGAGGGGACGCATCACGCCAGACACCTCCGCGGGCCGCAAGCCCGACAGTGAAAGGTATACCGCCTGATGGCACGCCTCATCGGGGTTGATCTGCCGCGCGAGAAGCGGCTCGAGATCGCCCTCACCTACATCTTCGGCATCGGTCGCACCCGTGCCGCGGAGACCCTGAAGGCCACTGGTATCAGTGGCGACATCCGTGTCCACCAACTCACCGACGAGCAGCTGGTCGCCCTGCGTGACCACATCGAGGCGAACTACGAGACCGAGGGTGACCTGCGCCGCAGCGTCGCCGCGGACATCCGTCGCAAGATCGAGATCGGCTCCTACCAGGGCCGTCGTCACCGTATGGGCCTCCCCGTCCGTGGTCAGCGCACCCGGACCAACGCCCGTACCCGCAAGGGCAAGAAGAAGGCCGTCGCCGGGAAGAAGAAGGCCCGCTGACGCGGCCGGTAGGACACAGGAGAAACTGAGAACACATGGCTACTGCAGGCCGCACGGCGAGCCAGAAGGCTGCCGCCAAGACCAAGCTTCGCCGCAAGGAGAAGAAGAACGTCGTCGCCGGACAGGCGCACATCAAGAGCACGTTCAACAACACGATCATCACGATCACCGACCCCTCGGGCGCCGTGATCGCATGGGCCTCTGCCGGCACCGTCGGCTTCAAGGGCTCCCGCAAGTCCACCCCGTTCGCCGCCGGCATGGCCGCTGAGGCCGCCGGTCGCCGCGCCATGGAGCACGGCATGAAGCGCGTGGACGTCTTCGTGAAGGGTCCCGGTTCCGGCCGGGAGACCGCCATCCGTTCGCTGGGGGGGACCGGCCTCGAGATCGGCCCGATCTCCGATGTCACCCCCGTCCCGCACAACGGCTGCCGGCCGCCGAAGCGCCGCCGCGTCTGATTCCGAGCTAGAGAGGATTTGCACCCATGGCCCGTTACACCGGCCCCATCACCAAGAAGTCCCGTCGGCTCGGTACCGACCTGGTGGGCAATGACAAGGCGTTCGAGCGTCGCGCGTACCCCCCGGGCATGCACGGCCGCGGCCGCACCAAGGAGAGCGAGTACCTGCTCCAGCTTCGTGAGAAGCAGAAGGCCCGCTTCGCGTACGGCGTGCTCGAGAAGCAGTTCCGCCGCTACTACGAGGAAGCCAACCGGCTGGCCGGCAAGACCGGTGACAACCTGCTGGTCATCCTCGAGTCCCGGCTCGACAACGTCATCTACCGCGCCGGCTTCGCCTCGACGCGTCGCCAGGCCCGCCAGCTGGTGGTCCACGGACACTTCCTGGTCAACGGCCACAAGGTGAACGTCCCCAGCTACCGGGTGAGCGCGTACGACGTGATCGACGTCAAGCCCGCCTCGCTGAACGTGTACCCGCTGGTGGTTGCCCGCGAGACGCACCACGAGCGCGTCGTGCCGGCCTGGCTCACCGTGCGTCCCAACAAGATGCGCATCCTCGTGCACCAGCTGCCGACCCGCGAGCAGATCACCATCGACGTCAGCGAGCAGCTGATCGTCGAGCTGTACTCCAAGTAGTAACGACCCACCCGTGACCCGGGCGCAGCCGCGCCCGGGCACACCACTAGTCACCGTCAAATAGCGGGCGGTGGAGAGGAATCACATGCTCATCGCACAGCGTCCGATCCTGTCCGAAGAGGTGGTCGAGGAGTTCCGGTCCCGGTTCGTCATTGAGCCGCTGGAGCCGGGCTTCGGCTACACCCTTGGCAACTCGCTGCGTCGCACGCTGCTGTCGTCCATCCCGGGCGCGGCCGTCACCAGCATCAAGATCGAGGGCAACCAGCACGAGTTCTCCACTGTGGAGGGCGTCGTCGAGGATGTCACCGAGATCGTCCTGAACCTCAAGCAGCTGGTGCTCTCCTCCGAGGAGGACGAGCCGGTGGTCATGTACCTGCGCAAGTCGGGTGCGGGCGCCGTGACCGCCGCCGACATCGCCCCGCCGGCCGGTGTCGAGATCCACAACCCTGACCTGCACATCGCGACCCTCAACGACTCGGGCAAGCTCGAGATGGAGCTCGTCGTCGAGCGGGGCCGTGGGTACGTGTCGGCAGTCCAGAACAAGAACCCGGACGCCGAGATCGGCCGGATCCCTGTGGATTCGATCTACAGCCCGGTGCTCAAGGTCACCTACAAGGTGGAGGCGACCCGTGTCGAGCAGCGGACCGACTTCGACCGGCTGATCGTCGACGTCGAGACCAAGTCCTCGATCCTGCCGCGCGACGCCGTCGCCTCGGCGGGCAAGACCCTTGTGGAGCTGTTCGGGCTGGCCCGTGAGCTCAACGCCGACGCCGAGGGCATCGAGATCGGCCCCTCGCCGGTCGACGAGCAGATGGCCGCCGACCTGGCCCTGCCGGTCGAGGAGCTCAAGCTCACCATGCGCTCCTACAACTGCCTCAAGCGCGAGGGCATCCACACCGTCAGCGAGCTGGTCTCCCGCTCCGAGCAGGACCTGCTGGACATCCGCAACTTCGGCTCGAAGTCGATAGAGGAGGTCAAGCTGCGGCTGCACGAGATGGGCCTCTCGCTGAAGGACAGCGCCCCCGGGTTCGACCCGCTGGCCGCCCTTGGCCGCTATGACGCGACCGACGACTTCGACGATCAGTACTGATCAACCCACATCAGGAGAACACGACAATGCCACAGCCCACGAAGGGCCCCCGTTTCGGCGGTAGCCCCGCCCACCAGCGGATCATCCTCGCCAACCTGGCCACCCAGCTGTTCCAGCACGGGAAGATCACCACCACCGAGGCCAAGGCGAAGCGCCTGCAGCCGCTGGCGGAGCGGCTGATCAGCAAGGCCAAGCGGGGCGACCTGCACAACCGGCGGCTGGTGCTGCAGACGGTGACCGACAAGGGCGTGGTGCACGTCCTGTTCACCGAGATCGCTCCGAAGCTCGCCGAGCGCGAGGGTGGCTACACCCGGATCACGAAGATCGGGCCGCGCAAGGGCGACAACGCCCCGATGGCGGTCATCGAGATCGTGACCGAGTCGGTGGAGGAGTCCCGCAAGGCCAAGGCCAAGGGCAGCGCCAAGAAGGCCGAGCCGGCCAAGAAGGCGCCCGCTGCCAAGAAGACCAAGAAGGCTGAGGAGGCCGCCGTCGAGGCGGTCGCCGACGAGACCACTTCCGAGGAGGTCGCCACCGAGGAGGTCGCCACCGAGGAGGTCGCCGCCCAGGAGGAGGCTGCCGAGGGCGACGAGGCCGCCACCGAGGCCGAGGAAGCCAAGGCCTGACCTCTGGTCTGACACCGCTCACAGCGCCGCCCGTCTGGTGACGGGCGGCGCTGTCGCGTCCGGTGGCAAAGCTGCCGCCTTTGACCGTGGCGGGCTGTCCCGCGGGCGACGGTATGGGCGATGATCGCCGCATGGGGGGAGAACGACTGACCTTGTCGATCGGTGGTGAGCTGGCCGAGGCGATCCGGACGGCAGCCGCTGCAGCCGGGGCGAGCCCCGCCCACTGGGTGGGCTCAGTGGTGGCCGAACGGCTGGCCGGTGAGAATCGCTCGTCCGCGACGCCGGCGCCCGAGCAGGACGCCGGTGAGGGCCGCCCACGCGGTGGCGCCACCGACCCGACGGACTGGGAGCAGGTCACCGACGACACGGCGTCCTTCTCGGTGAGCCTGCCGAAGGGCTGGCAGAACCGGGCGTGGGTGGTGCCCACGCCGACCATGAGGTACCCGATGGTCACCACCACCAGCCCCGACGGCCGGACCACGCTGTTCACCGGCGACGCGGAGATCCCGATGTTCATCGATCCTGCCTCGGGCATGTTCCCGGCGCAGGGGATGGCGCTGCGGCCTCCCACCCCGGCCGGCGACTTCCTCGCTGAATGGCTCGACTACCGCGCCCGGGGCCGCCAGGGCTTCCGCTTGCTCGGCATCGGGGAGGACCCCCAACTCGTCGAGCTGGCCACCCGGGGCGCCGCGCGGAACGGGACACCCGTCACCTGGCTGACCGGCGCCAGAGCTGTCGCCGAGTACGACGAGGCCGGTGCCAGGGTGCGCGCGGTCTACCTCGCGGCCACCATCGGTCTCGGACCCGGCTGGCTCGCCCAGGTGCACGGCGTCAGCTCGGCGGACGACCCGGAGACCTTCCTGCCTGCCCTGCTGAGGATGGTGGATTCGGTAGTGTCCACCCCCGCCGAGCAGCAACGGATCCTGGCAGAGCGCCAGGCGAACGATGCCCGCCACCGCGCGACGATGCAGCAGATCGACCAGAACACGGCGATGATGACAGCCGGGCACCAGCAACGGATGGCGAACATCCAGGCCTCGGGGATCGCCCACCAGCAGAACATGGCCTCGCGCCAGGCCGCCTTCGATGCCGGGGTGGACGCCTGGCAGCAGCAGCAGGCGTCGTCCGACGCCCAGCACGCCGGCTACCTGGGGGGTCTGCGCAGTGGGGCGGCCACGCCGGGCACGGGGGGCAACCCCCAGCAGGACTTCGTCAACATGATCAACGAGGAACGGACGGTGCTCGACGCCGACGGTCAGGCCCACCAGGTGGCGGCCGGGGCTGACCGGTACTACCACAACCAGCACACCGACACCTGGGTCGGCCTGCAGGAGCACCAGGACATCGTGGAGGTCACCGGCGCCAACCGTGAGGACTACCAGGAGGGCACGATCCAGAGCTGAACCACCCCGACCGGTGGCTCAGTCGGCTACCACCACAGTGGGCTCGTGGTGGACGGGAATGCTCACCGACCTGGCGATGAAGCAGTAGTCGGGCACCTTGTCGTGCAGTGCCAGCGCCACCTCCGGGTCGCTGTCGGCGGAGATGGTGACCTGCGGTCGCAGCGTGACCCCGGTGAACCTGCCGCTGCCGTCGGCCTCCTCCTGCATCACGCCGGTGGGGGAATCCTGATAGCCCGTGACCACCACCTTCGCCCCGACGCACAACCACAGGTAGGTGAGCAGGTGGCACTGGGCAAGTGAGGCGAGGAACAGCTGTTCGGGGTTCCAGCGGTCCGCCACGCCGCGGAAGAACGGGTCGGCGGTGCCGGGAAGGATGCCGGGCTCGGCCCTGATCTCGTGGTCGCGCCGGTAGCTGCGGTAGCCCGACGTCCCCTCGCCGGTGTTCCCGGTCCAGATCAGGTCGAGGTGGTAGTGGTGGTCGCGCGGCACGGTGGCTCCTTTCCGGGCGTCAGGATAGCCGCGCGCCACACGTCCCTCGGCGTCCGGCTCCCGCCAGCGCTCCTCACGGCGTCGAGCGCTCCCTCCCGGAGGGAGTTCTCGGCACGGTCGGGAGTTCTCGGTCGGGGGGAGCTGGGGGCGGGGAGGAGGCCGCGCGGCGGGCGGCGACGCGCGGGCTGTCCGGCGCTCGGTCGTCGCGGTGAGCGCTCCTTACGGCGCCGAGCGCTCCCTCCCGGAGGGAGTTCTCGGCGGGCTCGGGAGTTCTCGGCGGGCTGGCGGTGGCCGAGACGAAGAAAGCCGGTGGCGCCACCCGGGGGGGACGGGTGGCGCCACCGGTTCGGTCGGAGGGCCGGGATCGCAGGTGTTTCTGGGGGGAGGGGCGGTCCGGGTCCTCGGACGAATCAGGCCGCGTGTCGGCAGCCCCAGGGCTGCAGGCCGGCCTTGGCGTAGTACCGGTTGGCAACGGTGATCTGCTCGGCGCGGCTGGCCTGGTGGGGGTAGGCGGCGAAGTCGCGTCCGCCGTTGGCGTCCCAGGAGGCCTTCGCGAACTGCAGCCCGCCGTAGTAGCCGTTGCCGGTGTTGATGTGCCAGCGGTTGCCCGACTCACACCTGGCGATGCGGTCCCACATCGCCGCCCGGGCGAGGTTGAGGCCCTTGCCGGAGGAGGAGACCTTCGTGCCGACCGCGCGAACCGCGTTCACCGGCTTGCGGAGCACCTTCTCGGTGACCAGTTCCTTGTCGGTCTGCTTGCCGTTGACCTTGGTGATCCGGTAGGTCCGTTCGGCCTTGCCGTTCTTGCCCGCGGTGACCAGCCGGGACTCGCCCGACCACAGCGAGGAGTCCTTCCTGGTGACGACCTTGAACGCGATCTTCTCGGTCTTGGTCTTCTCGAGGACGTCGACCTTGTCGACCACCACGTCGAGGCCCTCGGTGATCTCTGTCGTCCGTCCCGGCTTCAGCCGGTCGTCGCCGTCGACCTCGATGCCCTGCTCGACCAGCAGATCGGCGACCGAGGCCGCCGTGGTGGTGAGGTCGGACTTCTTGCCCGCCAGCTTCAGCGTGACGTCCTTGGGGGTGGTGATGGCCACGGCCAGCCCGGTGCGCGGCAGCGTGGTGGAGCGGGAGAGCGACAGCTTGGCGCCGTCCAGCTCGCGGGCCCGGAACTCCGCCAGCGCCTCGTCGAGGCTGGTCGCGGTGGTGAAGAAGCTGATCGGGTCACCGTCGACGTGCAGGGTGACCTGCTTGGAGTACTCGACGGTGATGGTCTGGCCGTCGGCAACGGAATCTGACAGGGCGGGGTAGACCAGGTCGCGCTCGCCCAGGGTGATCCCCCCGTTGGCGAGCACATCGGACACGGTGAGGGCGAAGCCGGACGCCGCGACATTCTGGCCGTCCACGCTGAGGGTGACGTCCTTGTGGAGCGCTGTCGCAGCGGTGGTACCGCCGGCGAGCAGCGCAACGCTCAGGGCGCTCGCGGCGAGGATGGTGGACTTGGTTGGCAACAGCTTCCCCCGGGCAGACAACAGGTTTCCTGAGAAGAGCCTGCATCATCCTGAGAGGTTTGGCAAGTTTTTCTCAGGTTGGGTGGCCGCCTCGGGGGGTGAGACGGAACGAGCGCCGCAGCCCTGGGGCTGCGGCGCTCGTGGTGCCGGGACGTGTCAGAGGA
>JAEYUH010000135.1 GCA_023432725.1 Actinomycetes bacterium
GGTGAGGTCGTCGAGAGTCCGACGCCCGAATCCGCAGCGATCGTCGCTTCCTATGTGGACGGGGTGGCGGGCGGCGGCGCACTTCGCGAGTTCGAGCGTCGTCACAACGCCCGTGAGCAACGCATCAGGGAAGGCAACCCGAAGACGGCGAAGTTCCGCCTCGCCCTCACTGACGACCCGGAGTCCACGCGCGCGTGGGCGACTGGTGCGGTCGGCGAGATCCGCCTGGGCGAGACCCTCGACAGAATGGCCGGCCCGGCCCTGCGCCTCCTGCACGACCGCAAGCCTCCGAGGACTCGGGCGAACATCGACCACATCGCCATCTGCCCATCCGGTGTCTTCGTGGTCGACAGCAAGCGCTACCGCGACCAGCGTCCGCAGCTGCGGGCCGGCACGCTCTACGTGGGCAGCCGGAACCAGACCAAGATGCTCGACGGCATGCACAAGCAACTCGACGCCGTCCGCTCCGCGCTCAGCAAGGCAGCGACAACCACCCCGGCTCAGGAAGGTGGTGCTCCCGAGATCCCTGTCCGCGGCGTCCTCTGCTTCATCGAAGCGGACTTCCCTCTGATCGGCGGCGACTTCACGGTGCAGGGCGTGGACGTGCTCTGGCCCCGCAAGCTGTACGCGAAGCTCGCCGAGCCGGGCCCGCTCGATGAAGTGGCGATCGGGCGGGTCTTCGACCAACTCAGGACCGCACTGCCGGCCTACGAACAACCCGCCGCTCCGGACGTCCCTGCCGCTCGGCTCACTGAGCCGCCTCGAAGGAAGCTGCTGCCGCTGCTGATCAGACCGCTGCTGTCCCTCGCGCTCCTCGGGCTCATGGCCTGGGTGTTCGCAAGCGGGCTGGCGATGGACCTCGCCCGAGTCTTGGCGGGGTGGTTCTCCTCGATGCTCATCCCTGGCAGGTAGCCGCGCCCTGCACGGCGCCAACTGCTCACTGTTGGGCAGTCTCTCCGGGTCCGAACACAACAGTGGCCCCCGACCTGGTATTCACCGTAGTCAAGGGCCACTTCGTTGCGTGTGGTCCAGCTGGCGCGGCGGGCACACCCCCTGGCAGGACGCCACCCACGCCGCCAGCGTCTCCAGGTCACCCAGCGCGCCGAGCGGCTTTGCCTGCCCGTCACTCAGGGTGCGTGCCGCGGCATAGGGGGCCGCGCTCGGGGCTTGAACGGGGGTGCGCAGCGACGCGTTCGACATGTGATCTCCTTCACTGGATGAGTGTTCTGCGGGCTCAGCGATTCGCGGGCCATGGGAGGATGCCGTGGTGGCAGGAATCCTGGTGGCGGGCACCTCGTCGGATGCCGGCAAGTCGCTGATCGCCGCCGGGTTGTGCCGGGCGTGGGCCCGCAAGGGGATCCGGGTGGCGCCGTTCAAGGCGCAGAACATGAGCAACAACTCGATGGTCTGCCCTGACGGCTCCGAGATCGGCCGCGCCCAGTACCTGCAGGCACTCGCCGCCGGCGTGGAGCCGTCCGCGATCCACAATCCGGTGCTGCTGAAGCCGGCCACCGATCGGCGAGCGTTCATCGTGCTGCGCGGCCAACCCGGCGGGACCCTGGAGGCCGGCGAGTACGCCACCGGGCGGACGCGCCTGGCCGCGGCGGCGTTCGAGGCGTACCGCGAACTCGAGGCGTGCTGCGACCTCGTCGTCGCCGAGGGCGCCGGGTCGCCGGCGGAGATCAACCTCCGCGCGGGCGACTACGTGAACCTCGGCCTGGCCAGGGAGTTCGGCCTGCCGATGGTGCTGGTTGGCGACATCGATCGGGGTGGCATCCTGGCGTCGATCTTCGGGCATTGGGCGATCCTCGACGAGTCCGACCGGGCCACGATCGGCGGCTACCTGATCAACAAGTTCCGCGGCGACCAGGCCGTCCTGGATCCGGGGCTCACCGAGCTGACCAGTCGCACCGGGGTGCCCTGCTTCGGGGTCGTGCCGTGGCTCGACCAGGTCTGGCTCGACAGTGAGGACGCCCTCGCGTTCGCCAAGTGGCCCCGGTTGCCCGGCCGGGCCGGAACCTTGCGGGTCGCCGCAATCCGATTCCCGCGGATCTCCAATGCCACCGATCTGGACGCGCTCGCGGCCGAGCCCGGCCTGGACGTGTTCGCCACCGCCAGCCCGCCCGATATCGACAGCGCAGATCTCGTGGTGCTCCCCGGCAGCCGCTCCACGATCGCCGACCTCGACTGGCTGCGCCGGCTCGGGCTGGCCGACGCGTTGCAGCGCCGCGCCGCGGCCGGACGTCCGATCCTTGGCATCTGCGGTGGCTACCAGATGCTCACGGACCTGATCGACGACCCGGTCGAGTCTGCGCGCGGCACGGAACCCGGCCTCGGGCTGCTGCCCGCCACGGTGCGGTTCAACCAGGAGAAGGTGCTGGGCCGACCCCGCGGCAGCTGGCACGGCCAGGAGGTCGTCGGCTACGAGATCCACCACGGGGTCGTCGAACCCACCGGTGGCGAGCCGTTCCTCGATGGCATCCGGGCCGGCAATACCTGGGGCACGATCTGGCACGGGGCCTTCGAGAACGACGGCTTTCGCCGCGCGTGGCTCGCCGAGCTCGCCGCCGTGGTCGGCTCCAGCTGGCAGCCGGCCGCCGACGCGCCGGGCTTCGCCGACCGGCGCACGCAGATGCTCGACCACCTGGCCGACGCGCTGGAGGCTCACGCCGACCTCGACGCGATGCTCCAGCTGGCCGGGCTCTGAGCCTGCACCGCAGCGACCAGAGTGGCGACGTCCGTCACGGCCTCGGGGTCGATGCCGAAAAGTCCAGCCGCCTGCAGTACCAGCGGCTGCCGCAGCCGGGCCGCGGCGACCAGGTCAGCATCGGCGAGCAGCCGGGGCGCCAGGCCGTGACGTACCTGGCCGTCGACCAGCACCGCGACCGAGTCGGCCCACCACAGGGCGAAGTCCACGTCGTGGGTGGCTATGACGACTGTGGTGTGCGCTTGGAGCAGGCGCTCCAGCGCAGCCACCATCTCGTCGACGCCCTGCGGGTCGAGGCCGGCGGTCGGCTCGTCGAGCAGCATCACGCACGGCTCCATCGCCAGCGCACCTGCGATCGCCACCCGCTTGCGCTGGCCGTACGACAGCTCGTGGATCGGACGCTCGGTGAGGTCCTCGATGGACAGCAGCCGCAGTGCATCCGCCACCCGCCGGCGCACCTCGCCCTCGGGCAGGCCGAGGTTCAGCGGGCCGAACGACACGTCACGGGAGACGTCGGCGGCGAACAGCTGGTCGTCGGGGTTCTGCGCAACCAGCTGGACGACCTGTCGGTGCGACCGAAGCCCGGACCGCCCGTAACCGACCGGCTCACCGTCCACGAGAACCGTCCCCGCCTGAGGCCGGATCGCCCCGGACAGCGCCCGCAGCAGCGTGGTCTTGCCCGACCCGTTCGCGCCGAGCAGGGCGAGCCGTCGCCCGCGCGGGATCACCAGGTCGGCGCCGGTGAGCACCCTGCGTTGTCCGAACGCGACCTCGAGGCCCCGAGCGGCGAGTTGGCGGTGACTCATGCGATGGCCTCCCAGACCAAGGTGACCCCAGCCAGCACGAGCAGCAGCGACGCGCTGCTGAGGAGGAACGGCGTGGAGCGCCGGCGCTCAGGCTCGAGAGTGCGCATGGCGTCCTCGTAGCCGCGGCCGGCCAGGCCGGTCTCGAGGCGGCGGGCCCGGTCCCAGGAGCGGAGGAACAGCACCGCCACGGCCAGGGACGCCGACCGCATCGCTGCTGACCGGGTGGCGTAGCCGAGCCGGGCCTGCTGGGCCTCGTGAATGGAGCCCACGCTTTCCAGCAGGCCGAACGTGAACCGGTAGACCAGCGAGGCGATCTCGATCAGCGGGTCCGGCACACGGGCCCGGCGCAGGCCGGACAGCAGGTCGACCATCGGCGTCGAACACGCGAGGGTGAGCATCGCCAGTGTGGCGGCGAGCGCCCGGACACCCAACTGGCCGGCCGTCCGTACCCCGTCCGCGGTGAACTGGATGCGCAGCCCCGCGTCCCAGCTGGTGCTGACCGCGACCGTCGCGACACCGACCAGGATCGAGACGAGCGGGATCCACAGGACGCGCCCCAGGCGCGCCCACCCCACCCGGATCGGACCGAGCAGCAGGACAAGGCTCACCACCACCACGGCTACGCCGGCCGGGTAGGACGGCAGTGACACCGCCACAAGCAGCAGGCCGAGGGAGAGGGCTGCCTTGTCCCGCACCGACCGCACCCGCCACGGACTGGACCACGCCGCGTGGTCCAGCGCCAGGCCGTGGGCCATCAGGGGGCCGGTTCGGGGGCCGGCAAGCTGGCAGCACCTGGACGGACGCCAGGGCCGGACTTCTCGCCGCGACGGCGCGCCCAGAGCCCGCCGAAGGCAAAGCCGAGCACCGTGCCGCCGATCGCCGCCTGCAGCGCGAAAAGCCCGGATTCGACCTCGCCTGACTCGGGCTGGAAGAACGGCTCGAACCAGGGCACGTAGCCCGGGTTCGATTCCTCGATCGTTGAAGTGGCGACCGAATCGGTGCCCGCGAAGCGCTCGTCCGGATTGGTGTGCATACCGCCGACGACGAAGCTCACGCCAAAGATGGTCACCAGCGCCGCGACGAGCGCGGTGGTGGTCCAGGACTTCCTGCTCATCGTGCCACCGCCTCGCTCATCGCGGGCTTGATCACGCCGAGCCGTTCGAGCTCCGGCCCGGCGACATCGATGAGGAGTCGGAACACCAGCACACCGAGGATGCCCTCAGCGATTGCCAGGGGGATCTGGGAGATCGCAAACACGCCCATGAACTTGGCGACCGACCCCCACAGACCGGAGACCGGGTCGGGGAACGCCAGTCCCAGCTGGAGCGACGTGACGATGTAGGTGGCCAGGTCGGCGAAGGCGAGCGCCAGGAACACTGCGACGTTCTGGTGCCAGCCGAACCTGCGCGACAGCGACCAGAACCCGTAGCCGACCCACGGCCCGGCGATGCCCATGCTGAACACGTTCGCGCCGAGGGTGGTGATGCCGCCGTGGGCGAGCAGCAGGGCCTGGAAGACGAGCACGATCGTGGACAGGAAGGCCATCACCGGCGGCCTGAACAGCACCGCCCCAAGGCCGGTGCCGGTCGGGTGCGAGGAGCTGCCGGTGACCGACGGGAGCTTGATCGAGGACAGGACGAAGGTGAACGCTCCGGCGGCGGCCAGCAGCAGCCGGGATTCCGGATGCTCCTTCGCCTGCTGGATGACCTTGCGCGCCCCGTGGACGACGAACGGTGTGGACACCGCGTACCAGACGACGCAGTGGGCAACGGGTAGGAATCCCTCAGCGATGTGCATCGGCGAGTTCCCCTTCTAGGTGACGTGGCCTAAGGAACCGTCATCCACGCACGTATCTGACTTCCCCAATCGCTGAGGTCACAGTGGCCCGACCGTTCCGGATTCTCACCGGCTTCCGTGCTGTGGACGGCATGCCGATCCTTGCACTGGATCGGCCCGAATACGCAGGATTGCGCAATTCTGGGAAGCGCGTCTCACCCCCGGCGGCCCTTCTTCGATGAGCACGAAGTGCCGACTCAGGGTTTGGACACCGCCCAGGTCGTGACGGTTCGCAGCGGCCGAAAGCCGGTGAAGCGTCCGATCGGCTCGGCCGCCTCAACCCCGATTCGGGCGAGGTCACCACCCCAGCTGCGGTAGGCGTCCAACAGCACCGCGTCGGATTCCGCGGTCACGCTGTGGGCCACCAGGCGTCCGCCCGGGGCGAGCGCGTCCCAGCACGCGAGCAGGCTCTCAGCCTCAACCCCGCCGCCGACGAAGACCGCGTCCGGCACCGGCAACTCCGGCAGGACCTCCGCGACCGTCGCGACCCGCACCTGCACCCGTCCCCGGGCACCGAGGTTGGCGGCATTGAGCTCGATGCGGGCGGCACGGTCGGGATCGCGCTCCACCGCCACCACCGTGTTGCCCGGGTGGAGGCGGCACCACTCGATGCCGATGCTTCCGGTGCCCGCGCCGAGGTCCCACAACCGCTCGTCCCCGACCGGCGCCAGCATGGCCAGCGCGAACGCCCGTAGCGCCCGCTTGGTGAGCAGGCCGTCGGAGACGAAGGCCGCGTCCGGCAGGCCGGCGCTGAGCTGGCCCACCACGGGCAGTTCGGGGTTCATGCCGAGCACCCTAGCCAGATGAGGCACAATCGTGGCCCGTGAACACCAGCCAGCCCCGAGGCCGCCATGCCTGAGGGCTCACCCGTGCACGTTCCCGACGACGGGCTGACCACCCGGGAGCGGCGGCTGCGTCCGGCGCTGGTCGTGAACACCGGCGAGGGCAAGGGCAAGACCACGGCTGCGATGGGGCTGGCGTTGCGCGCCTGGCACCAGGGCTGGTCGATCGGGGTGTTCCAGTTCATCAAGTCGGGCAAGTGGCTCTCGGGTGAGCGGATCGCACTGGAAGCCCTGGGTGCCGAGCACGAGCGCAGTGGTGCGGGCGGCGAGGTGGAGTGGTTCGCCACCGGCGCCGGGCGGCGCTGGGTGCGCAAGCCGGACGCCGAACCCGATCATGCAGACGCCGCGCGCGAGGCGTGGGACGAGGTGACGGAGCGTCTCGCGGCCGAACGCCATACCCTCTACGTGCTGGACGAGTTCACCTACCCGCTGATCTGGGGCTGGCTCGACCTGGCCGACGTGGTGACCACCCTGCGCGACCGTCCGGGAACCCAGCACGTGGTGATCACCGGACGGGGCGCGCCCGCCGAACTGGTCGAGATCGCCACCACCGTCACCCACATGACCAAGGTGAAGCACTCCTTCGACACCGGCCAGAAGGGCCAGGCGGGGATCGAATGGTGAGGCTTCCCCGGCTCGTGGTCGCCGCAGCCGCCTCCTCGGCGGGCAAGACCACCATCGCGACCGGTCTGATGGGGGCGCTGCGCGCCTCCGGGCACGAGGTCGCCGGGTTCAAGGTCGGTCCGGACTTCATCGATCCCGGTTACCACGGACTGGCGACCGGCCGGCCCGGGCGCAACCTCGACCCAGTGCTGACCAGCGAGGCGCTTGTGCCGCGGCTGCTCCTGCATGGAGCGCTCACCCCGGTGCCCGCGGAGGTGGCGATGATCGAGGGCGTGATGGGCCTGTTCGACGGCCAGCTCGGCAGCGACGGCTTCGGCTCCACCGCGCACGTCGCCCGCCTGCTGGGCGCACCGGTGCTGCTGGTGGTCGACGCCGCCGGCTCCTCGCGTACCGCCGCCGCGGTGGCGCTCGGGCTGCGCGGCTTCGACCCGGCGGTGCGGATCGCCGGTGTGGTCGTCAACCGGGTGGCCAGCCCCCGGCACGCATCCGAGCTCGCCGGGGTGTTCGCGGCCGCCGGCGTGCCGGTGCTCGGCATGGTGCCACGCAACGCCAACATCTCTGCGCCGTCCCGCCACCTCGGACTGGTGCCGGCCGCCGAGAGGTGGGAGTCCGCCGACACCATCGAGGCTCTCGCCGCGCACGTGGCCGACCACGTCGACCTCGACGTCGTGCTGGCCCTGGCGGCGTCCGCGCCCGAGCTGGACGCCGAACCGTGGGACGCCCGTGAGGTGGTCACGCCGGTCACCGGCCGGCCCCTGGTCGGGGTGTTCGCCGGCCGCGCGTTCACCTTCCGCTACGCCGAGACCACCGAACTGCTCGAGGCCGCCGGCTGCGAGGTCACCGAGATCGACCCGCTCGTCGACGACCGGCTGCCCTCCGGGCTGGCTGGGCTGTACATCGGCGGCGGCTTCCCCGAGGTGCACGCGGTCGAGCTCAGCCGCAACGCCGCGCTGCGTTCGGCAATCGGTGCCGCCATCGCCGACGGGCTGCCGACCGTCGGGGAGTGCGCGGGCCAGCTGTACCTCGGCGAGCACCTCGACGGTCACCCGATGGTGGGAGCCCTCCCCGCGTCGGCGCGGATGACGCCTCGGCTCGCCCTTGGCTACCGACGGGCCACCGCACCGGCAGGGACTCTGATCGCCGCGGCAGGCACCGGCATCACCGGCCACGAGTTCCATCGCACCCAGACCCTTCCCGGGCACGGCGCGTCCCCGGCCTGGACCTGGGCCGAGGTGGCCGAGGGCTTCTCGGCCGATCCGGCGGGCACCGGCGCACCGTCCCTGCACGCGTCCTACCTGCACGTGCACTGGGCCGGCGCACCCGAGTGCGCCCAGCGCTTCGCCGACGCCGCGGCCGGCTTCGCTGCCCGGCGCGGTGGCATCAGCCACACTCCCACGACCGGACGGCTGGACGGCATCGACCTGCACCACCACGGCGACAAGGACACCCGCCCCGGACTGGTCGACCTCGCCGTGAACGTGATGCTGCCCCGGCCCCCGGTCTGGCTGGCCACCCGCATCGAAGCCGCCCTGGACTCGCTCGGGGAGTACCCCGACGCTGCCACCGCCAGGGCCTCGATCGCCGACCTGCACGGCGTCCCCCACGAGATGGTGCTGCCCACCGCCGGCGGCGCCGAGGCGTTCGCGCTGGTCGCACGCACGATCACCGCCGCGCACCCGCTGGTCGTCCACCCCCAGTTCACCGAGCCCGAGGCCGCGCTGCGCGCCGCGGGTCATCCCGTCCAGAGGTGGCTCCTGCCGGTCGAGACCGGCGCCCCGGTCCCTGGCCTCGCTGCCATCCCCGCGTGGGCGGACGCCGTGTTCGTCGGCAACCCGACCAACCCCACCGGATGGCTGCACCGGCGCGACGAGCTGCTCGCCCTCGCGCGCGGCCGGCTGTTGGTGGTCGACGAGGCGTTCATGGACGCCACCGATGAACACGAGTCACTGATCGGACCGGCGATGCCGAACCTGCTGGTGCTGCGGTCGCTGTCCAAGACCTGGGGCCTCGCCGGCCTCCGCGTCGGGTACGTCGTCGGCGACCCAAGCCTGATTGCCCGGCTCGCCCAAGCCCAACCGGCCTGGCCGATCTCGGCGCCCGCCGTCGCAGCCATGGTCGCGACGAGCACGCCGGAAGCGCTCGCGGAAGCGGCCGCCCGCTACGCAGAGGTCGCGCACAATCGGGAACACCTGGTCACCGCCCTCGCCGCCGCCGGCTTTGGCGCCGCGACGAGCAGTGCGCCGTTCGTCCTGGTCGACACCTCGCCGTGCGGGCCCGCGTCGGTGCGCGAAGCGCTTGCGGGAAGGGGCTTCGCCGTCCGTCGCGGCGAGTCGTTCCCCGGCCTCGGCCCCACCTGGATCCGGGTCAAGGTGCCCGACCCCGTCGTTGCCGACCGCCTCGTTGAGGCGCTCTGCTCGCTCACGGAAGGCCGCCCATGAGCCGGGAACTCGTCCTGATCGGCATTGGTGCCGGAGACCCCGACTGGGTGACCCTCGAAGCCGTCCGGGCGATCCAGGAGATCGACGTCCTGTTCGTCGTGCTGAAGGAGGACGAGCTCGACGACCTGGTGCAGGCCCGCCGTGAGGTCGTCGCCCGACACCGGCGGACGCCGCTGCGGACCGTCGAACTCAGGGATCCGCCCCGACCGTGGCGCTCCGCCCCCGACTACGACGCGGCGGTCGCGCTGTGGCGGGCTCAGCGCCTCGATGAGTGGGGAGCCGCGGTGGCGACGGAACTCGGCGACGGCCACGCCGGCGGCTTCCTGGTCTGGGGCGACCCCAGCCTCTACGAGAGCACCCTCGCGATCGCGGACGAACTGGCGCGGAACGCGGCGGCCGAGCAGCCGCTGCAGCTTCGGGTGATACCTGGCGTGAGTAGCGTCCTCGCGCTCGCCGCACGCCACCGAATCCCGCTGAACCGGCAGGGCCGCGCGCTGCAGATCAGCCCGGCACGCCTGCTGCAGGACGGCATGCCCGACGGGATCGACGACGTGGTGGTCATGCTGGACGGCCGCCAGACGTTCGCCGCCATCGACCCGACCGGCCTGGACATCTACTGGGGTGCCTACCTCGGCTCGCCCGACGAGATCCTGATCGCCGGGCCGCTCGACCAGGTGCGCGCCGAGATCACCACCCGCCGGGCGGCAGCAGCCGCGCGCAACGGCTGGATGTTCGACACCTATCTGCTGCGCCGACGCTGATCAGCGCCGCCGTCGCACAGCCTCGAGCCAGGCGAGCGCGTCAGCCACCGTGGCGACGACCGGGACGCCCGGCAGCAGCGGCGGCCGGCGCACGACGACCACGGCCACGCCGAGTCTGGTCGCGGCGTCCAGCTTGGCGTCCGTGGGGCCGCCGGAGTCCTTGGTCACCAGCACGTCGATGCCGCGGCCGCGCAGCAGGTCGAGTTCGCCGCCCAGCGTGAACGGACCCCGGGCCCGCAGCACCTCCCAGTTGGCGGGTGGATCGATCTCGGGCACATCGATGACGCGGAGCAGCACATACCGGTCGGTCCAGTCCGCGAAGGCAGCCAGGCTCTGACGACCAGTGGCCAGGAAGATCCGCTCGCCCAGCGTCTCGGCGACTCGCCGTGCCTCCGCGAGCGTGTCCACCCAGTGCCACACCGCAGCCTCCGGACGGTCGGCCCAGCCGGGCCTGGACAGCCGGAGCAACGCCACCCCGGTCGCCGCACAGGCTGCTGCCGCGTTCGCCGTCATCCGCTCGGCGAACGGGTGGGTGGCGTCGACCATCACGGTGATGTCGTTGTCCCGCAGGTAGGCGGCCAGTCCGTCCGCGCCGCCGAAGCCACCGACCCGCACCGACCCGGCCGGCAGCCGCGGCTCGGCCACATCGCCGGCCAGCGAGGTCACCACCGGCACCCCTGCGGCAGCCAGGCGATCGGCCAGGCTCCGTGCTTCGGCGGTGCCACCGAGCAGCAGGACGGTCACCGTCGACGTCCACCAGCCAGTGCGAGGGCCACCGCCACAGCGGCGGCGCCTGCCGAGACGGCCAGCGCCAGCCGGTTCGCCCGCGTCAGGTCGGCCGGTGTCGGCGGCGGGCCGTAGCCGAGTTCGCCGCGGTCCTCGACCACGCCGCCGTAGGTGTTGCGTCCGCCGAGTCGAACCCCGAGCGCGCCGGCGAAGGCGGCCTCCACCACCCCGCCGTTCGGGCTGGGGTGCTGCCCGGACTGCTCACGGACGGCACGGACGGAGTCCGCCGGATCGCCACCGACCAGCGGCGCTGCGGCGGTCGCCAGCGCAGCGGTCAGCCTTGCCGGCGCCCAGTTGGCGAGGTCGTCGAGCTTGGCGGCAGCCCAACCGAAGCGGCGGTAGCGGTCGTTGCGGTAGCCCACCATCGCGTCGAGGGTGTTGATCACCCGGTAGCCGAGCAGCCCCGGAATCCCGGCGACGGCACCCCAGAACAGTGGCGCGACGACGGCGTCGGAGGTGTTCTCCGCGACCGATTCCAGGGCGGCGCGGGCTACGCCGTCGGCGTCAAGGGTCTCCGGGTCGCGACTCACCAGGTTGGCCACCCGGGCCCGCGCACCTGGCAGGTCGGCCGTGGCGAGCCGGTCGGCGATCGCCTCGGACTCCCGCGCCAGGGATCGTCCGCCCAGCACCATCCAGGTGGCGGCTGCGG
>JAEYUH010000165.1 GCA_023432725.1 Actinomycetes bacterium
AGCTGGGACTGGGCCCTGGTGGCGGCGACGTACAGGGCGCACAACCGGTCCTCTGCTGCCTCCTCGTCGTGGCGGCGCAGCCGCTCCGGGCGCCCGGCGGCGGCCAGGCCGCCCAGGTCGAGCACCCGCTCGCCGCCCTCGTGGAAGACCAGGGCTCCGCCCTCGTCGTCGGGCAGGTGCAGGTCGGTTGCCTGCGGGACCAGCACTACCGGGAACTGCAGGCCCTTGGCCTTGTGGACCGTCATGATCTGGACCGCCCGCCGGTCGGTCTCCAGCCGGCGCGTGCGATCGGTGGACTGCTCGCCCGACTCGATCGCGGCGGCCAGCCAGGCCACCAGCGCCTGGCCACGGACGCCGGCGGTGTAGCGGGCGTGCAGCAACTCGGCCAGGTGCCGGTAGTCGGTCAGTTGACGTTCCCCGAACGGGGTGCCGAGCACCCGCTCGGCCAGGCCGTTCTCAGCCTGGACGGCGGCGAACAGGGCCGCGACCCCGGACCTCGCGAGGAGTCGGGACCAGTTCTGAAGCCTGGCTCCCCACTGCGCAAGCTGCGCGTCGTCGGCGGTGGCGAGCGCCCTGAGGTCGCCCCCGACGAAGTCGGTCAGGATGGCCGCCCGTGTCGCCTGGCGGCGTGGCTCCTCGAGGGCCCGCAGCAGGGTGAGCCAGTCACGGGCTGCCTGCGAGGCGAACACCGAATCGGAGCCGGAGAAGGCGACCGCGATGCCGGCCGCGGTGAGCGCCTCGGCGAGGTCGCGACCGCGCCGGTTGGTGGCGACCAGGACGGCGATGTCCTCGGCGCGCAGTTCCCGCTGCCCCGCGGGGGTCTGCAGCCGGGTGCCGCCGGCCAGCAGCCGGACCACCTCCGCGACCAGGTCGGCGGTGACCCATGCCCGGGCCGCCGCCGCGTCCAGCGGCTCGGCCGGGGCGAGGCAACGCAGCCGCACCGGAGCGGGCGCGTGCCCGCGCAGCCGCGAGCCGGTGTGGCTGGCGGTGACCGGTGGGACGCCGATCCCCTCGCCCAGCAGCACGTTGTGGAACAGGGCGTTGACCCCCGCCACCACCGGGGCGTCGGCGCGATGGTTCACCTCCAGCGAGTACTGCTCGCCGGCGGCCGCCACCGCTGCCCGGTAGGCGCCGACATCGGCGCCGCGGAAGCCGTAGATCGCCTGCTTGGGGTCGCCGATCAGCACCAGCGGACGGTGGCCGTCAAAGGCGCGCTGCAGGATCTCCCACTGCACCGGGTCGGTGTCCTGGAACTCGTCGACCAGGACCACCTGGCAGCGGCGGCGCAGCCGCTCCACCGCGGCCGGGGTGGTGGCGTGGCGCAGCGAGTCGCGCAGCCGCAGCAGCTGGTCGTCGAAGGAGAACACGCCGAGGTTCCGCTTGCGGATCGACAGTTCCTCGCGGACGGCGGCAGCGAAGCCCAGCCGTTCGGCGACCTGCCCGCCGGCGCCCGCGGGAACCAGCGGCGCCTCGGCGAAGGCGATGGCCTCCCTGCCGAGCAGCCGCGCGGTCGCCAGGTCGAAGGGCGGCCGGTCCGGCGCCTGTGCGTAGCGGGCGAGGTACAGGTCATCGATCACCTGGTCGAGCAGCATGCCGACGTCCTCGACCAGCACGGCTTCCGGGTCCTGGTCGGCCAGGACGCCGAGTTCGGCGAGCATCGCCTGGCAGAACTCGTGAATGGTCATGATGCTGGCCGCGTCGAGCGCGGCCACCGCGCGCACCAGCCGGCCGTGCCGGGCGTGCACCTCCTCGGAGGGTCCGCTGGTCAGCCAGGCGTCGGTCGGGTCGACGGGCCCGGGCAGGGGTTGCCCGGCGAGGGTGTCGGCGAGCAGGCGCCGGGTGGCCTGGAGGCGTTCCCGCACCCGGGAGCGGAGCTCGGCAGAGGCGATCCTGCTGAAGCTGATCACCGCCAGGCGGTCGGCGGTCACCACGTCCTGCGCGAGGTAACGGGTGGCGAGGGCGGCGATGGCGTGGGTCTTTCCGGTACCGGCGCTGGCCTCGAGCAGCACAGTGGCCCGGGGCAGCGGGCCGATCGGGTCGTAGCCGCTCATCGGGCCTCCTCGCAGTCCAGCAGGGGGGCCCAGATGAGCTGGGCGAGCGCGCCGACAAGGGAGGGCTCAGCAGTATCCGGCCCGGGCAGCGGGACCTCCCCGGCAGGCAGGCTGAGCACCGCGGGCCAGGAGAAGAACGCCCGCCAGTTGTCGTCGCTGTCCCAGGTCCACTCCTTCTCGAGGAAGCGGGCGAGCTGGTCGGGGTGCTGGGCGTCCTGGCTGCGGCGGCGGGTACGGGCCAGCCGCTCACCCACCCGCGGCATCGCCGGCAGCGGGCGTGACAGGCCGAGCGCGTACACCGCGAGGTAGCGGGCGAGCAGGTCGCCGGCGATCGGCGCGGGCGGCGCCACCATCGCCACCGAGCGGCCCTTGCCGATCACCACCGCGCGCGCGGGTTGGCCTGTAGCGGCGGTCAGCGCCAGCAGCCGTAGCCAGGCCGAGAGCCGGTGGCGGGGCCCGAGCCCGGAATACTCGGCCTGCACCAGCGTTCCGCCGCGGGTCACCACCCTGCCCGCCAGCGTCACCGGCTCACCACCGGGCAGCGACAGCGGGAGCGCCACGTCGTGGGTCTGTGGCTCCTGGCCGGCCTCGGAGGGCAGCCGGCTCAAGGTGGCGGTGGCGTCGTCGAAGACCTGGTCGATCGCCCGCCTGCCCAGCGCGGCGGGTGGCACCTCGCCGCGCAGCCACTCGGCGCGGGCGACCAGCGCCGGGTCGGTCCCCGCCGCGAGCCGGCGCAGCACCCGGTCGCCGATCTTCCACCGGGCCAGCGGGTCGAGTTCGAGCGGAACGGTGTCGCTCAGCTCGACCGGCTCGGCGAGCGTGAACCCGGCGCGCTGCTTCAGCAGCCGGCGCGCGGGATGACCGAAGAAGTCGACCAGGTCGTCGAGCCCCACTCCGCCGGACAGGTCGGGGGGAGGCAGGGAGTCGAGGTGGAAGCGGTCACGGGCCGCCTTCGCGGGCCCCGCCATCGCCTGCGCCCCGCGGTAGGCGAGTGGGTCGAAGCTGGTCAACTCGGGCCGGCCAGGGTCGAAGTAGCCGGGATCGAAGGGCTGGAGGGGGTGCTGGCGGGTGACCGCGGCGCCCGCTGGCCGGTCGCCGGCCAGGGCGGTCGCGTCCAGGGCGTCGCGCAGTTCCTGCAGCGGTCCGGCCAGCGGCACCGGCTCGTTGGTGGCCTCGCTGCGGCCGCGGGCGACGACCACGAACGTCTCGCGGGCGGCATGGACGGCGTCGAGCAGGGCCTGCCGGTCGTCGAGGGTGGCGGACGGGTCGCCGGTGAGCGGCTCGACGCCGAGCAGGTCGTCGCCGTGCCGCCGCCCCGGCCGCGGGTAGCGGTCGGCGTCCCAGCCCAGCAGCACCACCACCCGGTGCGGGACGTGGCGCAGCGACTCGGGCCCGCAGACCATCAGCGACCCGTTGCCGAAGGCTCCCCTCGCCGGCTGGTCGGTGAACTCCGCGGTGAGGACGCGCAGCGCGCCGTGCCTGCTGATCGTCGTCTCATCGCCGGCGGCCGCGGCTCTGGCCAGGCCGGCCCAGACATCGGCCAGCTGCCACTCCTGCTCGAACCCGACGGCGACCAGCGACTCAAGGGCGGCGCGGCAGCGGGTGGCCCACTCCGCGATCGGCGCCGGCTGCTCGAAGGTGGTGAGCAGGCGGGAGAGCCGTCCGATCAGCTCGGCCAGACCGCCGATCAGGTCGACGTCGGAGGAGTCGATGTCATCCAGCGGCAGGACGGTGCGTGCCGTGACGAGATCGGTCTCCGGCAGGGCCACGCCGAGGAGCATCCGCTGGACGCCCGCCAGCCAGGTGTTCTGGGGGTACTGGGCCAGCCCGAACCGCGAGCGGTGGGCGGCCGACAACCCCCACCTGATGCCGGACTGCTGGACGAGCTCGACCAGCCGGTCGTGGCGCTCGTCGCCGAAGCCGAACCGGGCCGCCACCGCGGGTTGGGCGCACAGGTCGAGCAGGGTGGACGCCTCGAATCTGCTGTCCGGCAGCGCCAGCATCTGCAGCAGGAGCCCGACCATGGGGTTGGTCTGGGCCACCGACCGGTCGGCCAACTGGACCCGGAAGCCGTGGCCGGGATGGGAGGCCGCCGCGCTCGGCAGCATGAACGCCGCGGTGACCAGAGGAGCTACCGCGCTGACCTGGGGGGTGACGACCACGATGTCGCGGGGCTCAAGGGTGGGGTCGGCGGCGAAGGTCGCCGCGATCACCTCGCGCAGCACCTCGACCTGGCGGTCCAGGCCGTGCGAGAGGTGGAGCTGGACCGAGTGGTCGGCGGGGTCGAGCTCCCGCACCCGTTCGATGGCGTCGCGGCGCAGGTCTGCCTGAAGCCAGCCCAGCAGGTTCTGTGGCAGGTCGGTGTCGGGCGTGCCGTCCGGCGGCAGCAGCAGCGCGCGCTCGTCGGCCACGGTTGCCAGCGCGAAGTTGAGGGGGTGACCGATGGGAGGTCGGAAGTCGGCTCGCGGCAGCCTGCCGTCCGGGACCGGCCGGCGCCCGGGGGTCGGGGTCAGCAGCAGCAGGTCGACGCGGTGGTGGCAGGCCAGCGCGTCCAGCAGTTCGAGGGTGGGGCCGTCGACCCGCGGGGGTGCCAGCACCGCCACCCGCTCGGGCACACCGGGGGCAGGCAGTTCCCGCAGGGCGGTGAGCAGCCTCGCCCGGTCGTCGCCGGGGGTGCTGCCGAGTTCGGCGGCGAGCTCGCGCCACAGCAGGGCCTGCCAGGCGTGCTCGCCCAGCGGCGTGCCGTCCGGGCCCAGGTCGAGCCCGTCCGCCCAGCCGGTCAGCATCGCGGGGCGGTGGGCGGCGTAGCCGGCGAACTGCCGTGCGATCCGCAGGCAGGACGAGTAGGGCTCGCGGGAGGCCGCGAGGTGACGGCGCAGGTCGGCGAGGGCGGGATCGGTTCCATTGAGCGCCACCCGCTGCAGCGGCCAGACCAGCCGGTGGGGCTGCCACGGACTCTCCCCGGTGAGGTGGCGCAGCAGTGAGGCCTGGCTGCGGAACTCCACCCCTGCGCAGATCCCGGGCTCGTCCCCAACGGTCGCAAGTTCCTGCGACAACCACCGCTGGAAGCCGCGCCCCGGCACCACCGCGAGGTCGAAGGCGAACACATCGGAACGTGGCCCGGACCAGCACTCCCGCAACCGGGCGACCAGGCCCTCGGCGGTCGCCGCATGGTGGACCCGCAGTCCAGCGAGGTCGGCGACGATCTGCGGTGCGGTCATGGTGGCTCCACGATAGGGGGGCCGGCTGACGAAATGTCGCCCGGCCTGCCTACAGTGGTCCGCGTGCTGATCGACACCGAGCGCCTGCTGGCCGGACTCGACCCGGAGCAGGCGCAGGCGGCGACGAGCTTCGGCGCTCCGGTCGGGGTGATCGCCGGCGCAGGCACGGGCAAGACCCGGGCCATCACCCACCGGATCGCCTACGGCGTCCACACCGGTTCCTACGCGCCGCAGGCCGTGCTGGCCGTCACCTTCACCACCAGGGCCGCCGGCGAGCTGCGGTCCCGGCTGCGCGCCCTCGGGGTGGCGGGGGTGCAGGCGCGCACCTTCCACTCTGCGGCGCTGCGGCAGGCCCAGTACTTCTGGCAGCGCGCCTACCGGGCCCCGTTGCCGCCGGTCAGCGAGGCACGGCTGCCGATGGTCGCCGAGGCCGCCCGCCGGTTGCGGCTCAACCCCGACAGCACCACGCTGCGCGACCTGCTCACCGAGGTCTCGTGGGCGAAGGTGAGCAACATCGCACCGGCCGACTACGCCGACCTGGCCACCGCCGCCGGACGCGAGGTGTCGGGTCTCGACCCCGCCTGGGTGGGCAGGGTGCTGGGACGCTACGAACAGGTCAAGGCCGACCGCGGGGTGATCGACTTCGACGACATCCTGCTGTGCGCCACAGCGCTGCTGGGTGACCACGCCGACATCGCCGAGGAGGTCAGGGACACCTATCGCCACCTCGTCGTCGACGAGTACCAGGACGTCAGCCCGGTCCAGCAGTCGCTGCTGGAACTGTGGCGCGGCGACTCCCGCGACCTGTGCGTGGTCGGCGACCCCGCCCAGACCATCCACTCCTTCGCCGGTGCCAGCCCTGACTACCTGACCGGCTTCAGCAGCCGGTTCCCCGACGCGGTGATGATCCGGCTGGTCCGCGACTACCGCTCCTCCCCGCAGATCGTCGAGCTGGCGAACTCCGTCTCGGTGCGGGCCCGGATCGCCGGCACTGTCCGGCTGGAGTCGCAGTGCCAACCCGGACCGCAGCCCAGGGTGCTGCCGTGCGCCACCGAGTTCGACGAGGCCAGGGCGGTGGTCGCCTGGCTGCGGGAGCGCCACGCCGAGGGGGTGCCGTGGCGTGAGATGGCGGTGCTGTACCGCGTCCACGCCCAGTCGCCGCTGTTCGAGTCGGCCCTGGCCGAGGCAGGGATCGGCTTCAGCGTCCGCGGCGGCGACGGCTTCTTCGACAGGGCGGAGATCCGCCAGGCGGTGGGCATTCTCGGTGAGGAGGCGAGGCGGGACGGGTCCAGGCCCGCCGTCGACACCTGCCGTGCGGTGCTGGAGCGGCTGGGGTGGACCACCACCGCACCGACCGGGCAGGGCCGCCTGCGGGAGCGGTGGGAGTCGCTGGCGGCGCTGCTGGCGCTTTCCGAGGACGTGGTGGCGGCCCAACCCGGGGCAGGCATCGCCACGCTGGTGGAGGAGCTTCAGGCGCGCCAGTCCGCAGAACACGCCCCGGTCGGCGACGGGGTGTCCCTCTCGACGCTGCACGCCGCGAAGGGCCTGGAGTGGGAGGCGGTGGCGATCGTCGGCGCCCAGGAGGGAACGCTGCCCTTGTCGCTGGCCGCAACGCCCGAGCAGGTGGCCGAGGAGGGCAGGCTGTTCTACGTCGGCGTCACGCGGGCGCGGCGGCACCTGCTGCTGACCTGGTCGCGCAGCCGGCGCGGAGGCGGCAGCCGGCAGCCCTCCCGCTTCCTCGACGGGGTCGTCGACCAGCCGGCGGCGGCCGAGCCGCGACGCGGGCCTCGGGCCAGGCCGGGCACCGCGCAGTCGGCCACCTGCCGGATCTGCGACAGGCCGATCACCAGCGGCGCGGAGCGCAAGCTGCGCCGACACCTGGACTGCGAGCCGTCCTACGACGAGGAGGTCTACGCCCGGCTCAAGCAGTGGCGCCTCGACCTGGCGAGGGAGCGGAGCCTGCCCGCGTTCGTGATCTTCACCGACGCCACGCTGATGGCGATCGCCGAGGCCTCACCCGGCGACGCCGCCGGGCTGCTGCGGATTCCCGGGGTCGGCCCCACCAAGTGCGAGCAGTACGGCCCCGCCGTGCTGGAGATCCTTCAGGATGATTCGGCGAAGCCCGGCAGGTAGGCCCGCAGCACCGAGGCGAAGTCGGCGGTCACGTCGAGCTGGGCCAGCACCGCGATGCCGCCCAGCCAGACCCGGTAGATCAGGCCGTACTCCGGCGGGATGTTCAGCTTGAGCGCGACGTCGTCCACCTGCATGCTGCGGTGCACCCTGCCGAACTGCGACCGGGTCCATTCCCTGTTGAACCGGAACTCGGGGGAGGCGGCCGGCTCGACGAACGGGTTGAGGTAGTCCAGCAACTC
>JAEYUH010000184.1 GCA_023432725.1 Actinomycetes bacterium
CCGTGGTGCTGCTCGCGGTCGGGATCTGGATGTTCGCCCTGGCCGAGAGTTCCCCGGACGCCACTCCCTACGTGGTGGCCGGCATCGTGGCCGTCCTGCTCAGCGCCACCGCCGGGGCGTCGATCACGGTGGTGTCGCCGGGCCAGACCCGCGTCCTGCAGTTCTTCGGACGCTACATCGGCACCGTCCGCAGCCCAGGGCTGAAGATGGTCGTCCCGTTCTCCACCGGCCGCAAGGTATCGGTGCGGGTGCGGAACTTCGAGACCAGCGAGCTGAAGGTCAACGACGCCGACGGCAACCCCGTCAACATCGCGGGGATTATCGTGTGGCAGGTGGCCGACACCGCCAAGGCGGTGTTCGCGGTGGACAACTACAACGAGTTCGTCGAGGTGCAGTCCGAGGCCGCGCTGCGGCACGTGGCGTCCAGCCACCCCTACGACACCGCCGCACCGGGGGAGGAGTCGCTGCGCGGCTCCACCGAGGTGGTGGCAGGCGAACTCGCCGAGGAGGTGGCGGCCCGGATCGCCATCGCGGGCCTCGAGGTGGTGGAGGCCCGGATCTCCACCCTGGCCTACGCACCGGAGATCGCCCACGCCATGCTGCAGCGGCAGCAGGCCTCCGCGGTGATCGCGGCCCGCGAGAAGATCGTCGAGGGCGCCGTCAGCATGGTCCAGAGCGCGCTGCGGCAGCTTGAAGCCGACAACGTGGTGGCGCTGGACGAGGAGCGCAAGGCCGCGATGGTCTCCAACCTGCTGGTCGTGCTGTGCGGTTCCTCGCAGGCCACGCCGGTGGTCAACACAGGGTCGCTCTACACCTGAGCCGATGACAGAGAATCCGGACGCAGCCACGGGCGGCCGGGTCGAGCGCAAGCCGGTGCTGCTTCGCCTCGACCCGGCGGTCCACGCGGCCCTCGCCCGGTGGGCTGCCGACGACCTGCGCTCGCTGAACGCCCACATCGAACTTCTGCTGCGTCAGGCGCTGAGCGCTGCCGGACGGACGCCGCACCGGGCCGGGCCGCTGCCCCGGCGCGGCCGTCCGGGCAAGGAGGCCGAGCCGGGCGGGTGAGGGGCGGCGACGCTCGCCGGCCAACCCTCCCCGCCCCGGCGCCCGGTCAGCCCTAGGCTGGGGCCGTGACCCCGGACATCGCCGATCCCGCCCGGCAACTCGACACCCCACCCGATGAGGTACTGGCCGCCGACGGCGCCGAAGTGGTGGTGCCGGCACTGCCCCCGGCCACTCGGCAGGCCCGGCGGGTGTTCACCGACCTGGGGCACCCGTTCAGCTGGGGGTTGATCACCACTCTCGGTGTGCTGACCGCTCTCGGCATCGGAGCGGCGGCGTCGGCGCTGTCGTCGGTGTGGGTCTACATCGGGGTGGCGCTCTTCCTCGCCATGGCGCTCGACCCGCTGGTGGGCTGGCTCGAAGCCCGAAGGATGTCGCGGGTGCTGAGCATCACCGTGGTCTTCGTCGGGTTCGCCGCGGTCTTCGGCGGCTTGCTCGCGGTGGTGATCCCGATGGCGGTCGGCCAGGTGGTCGGCTTCGCCCAGGCCATCCCGGGGTGGATAGCGGGCCTGCAGGACGCCGAGTGGTTCACCAGGCTGCTGGCCGCCACCGGGGCCGAATCGGCTGTCGGCGGCTGGCTCGACCAGCTGCGCCGCTTCCTGTCCAACCCGGCGAACCTGCTGGCGATCGGCGGCGGCGCGCTGGCGGTCGGATCCGGCATCATGTCGGGCCTGACCGGCGGCATGTTCATCCTGATCCTGACGCTGTATTTCACCGCCTCGCTGCGCACCATGAAGACGGCGATGTACCGGCTCGCCCCCGCCTACGCGCGGACCAAGGTGGCCGAGATCACCGACTACATCACCAGCTCGGTCGGGGCCTACATCAGCGGGATGTTCCTGCTCGCGGTCTGCAACGCCGTCGTCTCCTTCGTGCTGCTCACCCTGCTGGGCCTGCCCTTCGCCGCGCTGCTGGCAGTTCTCGCCCTGTTCATCACGATGATCCCGATGATCGGCTCGGTGACCTTCTGGCTGATCGCCTCGGCGATCTGCCTGCTGCAGTCGTGGTGGGTGGGGCTGGTGTTCGCAGCCGTCTACTTCGCCTACATGCAGGTAGAGGCCTACCTGATGACGCCGCGGGTGATGTCGCGCCAGGTCGACATCCCGGGCTCGCTCGTGATCATCTCCGCCCTTGTCGGCGGCACCCTGCTCGGCCTGCTGGGAGCGCTGATCGCCGTCCCGGTCGCCGCGTCGGTGTTGATGGTCGTGCAGAAGCTGTTCATCCCGCGGCAGGACGCCAAGACCGAGGCGCCACCGGGCAGCACTCTGGCCTGACGGGTTTTGACCCCTCCCGCCGGGTGGGGGATGATGGCTGATCGTGCTGGTTGCGCGTGAGGTGGAGGTCCGGGCGGGTGCCCGGCTCCTGCTGTCTGCGGTGACCTTCCAGGTCGCGTCCGGCGACAAGATCGGCCTGGTGGGACGCAACGGCGCCGGCAAGACCACGCTGACAAGGATCCTCGCCGGCGAGTCGCTGCCCGCCGCCGGCCAGATCTCCCGGTCCGGCCAGCTCGGCTACCTGCCGCAGGACCCCCGCACCGGCGACCTCGACCAGCTCGCCAAGGACCGCATCCTCTCCGCACGCGGACTCGACCAGATCCTCAAGCGGCTGACCCGCTACACCGAGGCGATGGGCGCCGAGACCGGTGAGGCGCAGGAACAGGCAATGGCGTCCTACGCCCGCGCCGAGGCCGAGTTGGCTGCCGCCGGTGGCTATGCCGCGGAGTCCGAGGCAGCCAGGATCGCCGCGAACCTCGGGCTCCCGGACCGGGTGCTCGGGCAGCCGCTGCGGACTCTCTCGGGCGGTCAGCGGCGCCGCGTCGAACTGGCCCGGATCCTCTTCTCCGGCGCTGACACGATGCTCCTGGACGAGCCCACCAATCACCTGGACGCCGATTCGATCGTCTGGCTGCGTGGCTACCTGTCCACCTACAGCGGTGGCCTGATCGTGATCTCCCACGATGTCGGGCTGCTCGAGGCGACGGTCAACAAGGTCTTCCACCTGGACGCCAATCGCGCCGAACTGGACATCTACTCGATGGACTGGAAGCGGTACCTGCTGCAGCGCGAGACCGACGAGAAGCGTCGCAAGCGGGAGCGGGCCAATGCCGAGCGCAAGGCCGAGACCCTGATGGCGCAGGCCGACAAGATGCGCGCCAAGGCCACCAAGGCGGTCGCCGCCCAGAACATGGCCAAGCGGGCCGAGAAGCTGCTGGCGGGGCTGGAGGAGGTGCGGGCGGCCGACAAGGTGGCAAGGATCCGGCTACCGAAGCCGGCGCCCAGCGGGAAGACGCCGCTCACCGCTGCCGAGTTGTCGAAGTCCTACGGCTCGCTGGAGGTGTTCACCGACGTCGACCTCGCGATCGACCGCGGCTCCAAGGTGGTGGTGCTCGGCCTCAACGGTGCCGGGAAGACCACGCTGCTGCGCATCCTGGCCGGACTGGAGCCCGCCGACACCGGACGGGTGGTCCCCGGTCACGGGCTGCGACTGGGCTACTACGCGCAGGAGCACGAAACACTCGACGTCTCCCGTAGCGTGCTGGAGAACATGGTGACGGCATCGCCCGACCTCACCGAGACCGAGGTCCGCAAGATCCTCGGCTCGTTCCTGTTCACCGGTGACGACGTCGACAAGCCGGCCCGGGTGCTGTCGGGCGGGGAGAAGACCCGGCTCGCGCTGGCCATGCTGGTGGTCTCGGCCGCCAACGTCCTGCTGCTGGACGAGCCGACCAACAACCTCGACCCCGCCTCACGGCGGGAGGTGCTGCAGGCGCTGCGGGACTATGCCGGCGCCGTCGTGCTCGTCACCCACGACGAGGGGGCTGTCGAGGCGCTCGTCCCCGACCGGGTCCTGCTGCTGCCCGATGGGGTCGAGGACCTCTGGAACCCCGACTACGCCGACCTGATCTCGCTGGCCTGACCCCGGGCCGGCGGGCGATCCGGACCTGCCACCGCCGCGGCGACGGCCCGTGGCCGACCCCGACCGCCATGATGGGCCGGTGAGCTTGGTGCGGCAGGCAACGAAACCGGCGGCGGGGGAGTGTTTCGGGGTGTGGGCACGATGACGGAAGAGGTCCGCGACCCGGTGGCAGGCACCGAGGGCGCGAGCTTCGACGACTTCGTGAGGGACCGCTCGGTGGCGCTGCAGCGCTTCGCCCACCTGCTCACCGGCAACCCCGACGACGCCGCCGACCTGGTGCAGGAGGCGCTGACCAACCTGTACCCACGGTGGGAGCGGGTCAGCGCGGGGGGCGACCCGGAGCCGTACGTGCGGCGCAGCATCGTCAACTCCCGGATCACCCGCTGGCGCCGCAACCCCGAGCGCCCGGCCGGCGACCCGTCGGTGCTCGATGGCGTGGTGGCGGATTCCAGCTCGGCCCAGGCCGACGCCGACCTGTTCGGACGGCTGTTCGCCACCCTTCCCGCCCGGCAGCGGGCCGCGCTGGTGCTGCGCTTCTACGAGGATCTCGGCTTCGCCGAGATCGCGCAGGTGCTGGACTGCGCCGAACCCACCGCCCGCTCGCTGGTCCACCGCGCGCTGCTCGCGCTGCGCGACCGTCTGCCCAGGAGGGACCATGACTGACCACGACCTCGACCTCGACCGTGCCGAGGCCGCCGCGCGACGCTACCTGGCCGACGAGGTGGCAGCAGTGGGGTTCCGTCCGCTGGACCCGGACGCTCTGAAGCCCGCGCGCCGACCCAGCCGGCGACGGGCCGGCTGGCTGGTGGCCGCAGCCTGCGCCGCTGCGGCACTGGTAGCCGTTCCGCTCGTGCTGCGCCCCGGCGGGCCGATCGCCGCCACCCCCGAGCCCGAGCCGGGCTTCGCCTGGACGAAGACTGCCGACTCCCCACTGAGCCCGAGGTTCGGCAGCCTGACCGCCTGGCTGGACGGCCGGTTCTACGTGCTGGGCGGCTGGAGCGGCGGTCCCTGCCCGCCCGGCGCCCTGTGCGACATGCCGTCGCCCGAACTGCGCGACGGCGCGGCCTACGATCCGGCCGACGACCGCTGGCAGCCGATCGCCCAGGCCCCCACCGGCTTCGGCAGGGGCTACTCGAGCCTCACGGCCTGGGGCGGCGCCCTCTACCTCGCAGACTGGAGCGGGGACGGGACGCTCTGGGCCTACTACCCCGGTGACGACCGCTGGCTGCAGCACGCAGATCCACCCTCCTGGGGCCCTCTTGTCGCCACCGAGGTGGGGGTGGTGCTCCTGGTGGGCGGCCCTGGCGCGCCGAGCTACCTCTACCAGCCCGGTGCCGACACCTGGACGCCGCTGCCGGCCGGACCCCTCGACGCCTGCTACGAGCGGCAGGGGTTCACCGCGGGCGCCGGCCTGCTCGTGCTCGCCCAGTGTGCTGCGCAGCCCGACACCGGCAACGACCTGCGGGTGAGCACCTACGACCCGGCCACGCAGGCGTGGACCGCTGCCGTGCCCGTGGACGGGCAGGTAGCCGGCGACGCCGTCCACCTTGCCGGCAAGCTGGTCTGGCCGGACCCGCTGACCCCAGCCTCGTCGCTGCGCTCCGACGGCATCCTCGACACCGCCACCGGCACGTGGCGGGAGGTCGACACCACTGCGCCCTCCGGACCCTTGGCCTACCGCGCCATGGTGGGCTCGACGCCGCACCTGGTGCTGGGCGAGGAAGGCCTGGTCGCCGCGAACGGGCGGCTGCTCGACGTGCGTACCGCCGGGTGGGTGGAGGTTCCCGCGCTCCCGGGACCGGAACGCTGGGACGCACTGGCCGTGGCAGGACCCGACGCCATCCTGCGGTGCTTCGGCTACGAGTACACCGACGACAGCCAGTCCACCGGACGGTTCCTGCCGCAGTGCCACCTGCTCTCCCGGCCGGGTGCACCCGAGCCGACCGCTGCTCCAGCCCCGCCGAGCCAGACGCCCGCGTCCGGCTGG
>JAEYUH010000226.1 GCA_023432725.1 Actinomycetes bacterium
CCGTTCACCGACGACGACTTCACCGCCACCCCCCGGCTGGTCAAGGGCTACATCGGCCCCGTCGGTCTGACCGACGGTGGGCCCGTCCAGCTGCTCGGCGCCGAGGCCGAGGCAGGGATCCGCTACCTGGTCGACCCCAGGGTGGTGCCCGGCACCCGCTGGGTGACCGGGGCCAACCTCGTCGACACCCACCTGATCGACGTCGTGGCGGGCCGCGACTTCACCCCTGACGGCATCCTCGATGTCGCCGAGATCCGCGAGGGCGACCCCGCCCCCGACGGCTCTGGCCCGCTGAGCCTGGCCCGTGGCATCGAGATGGGCCACATCTTCCAGCTCGGACGCAAGTACGCCGAGGCGCTCGGCCTCAAGGTGCTCGACGCCAACGGCAAGCTCGTGACCGTCACCATGGGTTCCTACGGTGTCGGGGTCTCGCGGGCTGTGGCAGCCGTGGCAGAGGCGAGCTGCGACGACAAGGGCCTGGCCTGGCCCAGGGCGCTCGCGCCGTTCGACGTCCAGGTGGTCGCCACCGGCAAGGACGAGGCGGTCTTCGCCGCCGCTGAGCAGCTGGCCGCCGAGCTGGACGCCGCCGGCGTGGCGGTGCTGCTCGACGACCGCAAGGCGTCCCCCGGGGTGAAGTTCGCCGACGCCGAGCTGCTCGGCATGCCGACCGTCGTGATCGTCGGACGCGGGCTGGCCGACGGCCTCATCGAGGTCCGCGACCGGGCCACGGGGGAGCGCTCCGACTGGCCGGTGGAGGGTGCCGCCGCCCGGCTGGTCGAGCTGCTCACCGCCCGCTGAGGTCGCCCGCTGCTGCGCTCCCTGGTGGGGGCGCATAAGCTGGCACAACACAACATCACCGGACAATCGCATCGAAGGAAGCCCCGATGAACGCCCCAGACCTCGAACGGCTGCTGACCCCCGTCGTGGCTGCCCTCAACCTCGAGATCGACAGGGTGGAGATCCTGCCGGCCGGGCGCCGGAAGGTGGTGCGGATCTTCCTCGACGGCGACGGACCCGCGGGCCGCGGGCCCTCCCTGGACGAGATCGCCGATGCGACCCGGGCCATCTCCACCACGCTCGACGAGTCGACCATCACCGGTGATGCCCCCTACACCCTCGAGGTGTCCTCCCGCGGTGTCGGACGCCCCCTCACCGCTCCCAAGCATTACCGGCGCAACCGCGGCCGGCTGGTCGAGCTGGCCGGACCGGGCGGGCCGGTGACCGGCAGGATCCTTTCCGCCACCGACGATGCTGTGGTGCTGGACGTGGCCGGCGCCGAACGCGCCGTCGGCTTCGCCGAGATCACCCAGGCAGTGGTCCAGGTCGAACTCAACCGCCTCCCCGACGACGAAGAGGAGATCTGATGGACATCGACCTTCAGGCGCTCAAGCAGCTCGAGCGCGACAAGGAGATCCGGATGGATGTCCTGTTGCGCGCGCTCGAGGACGCCCTGCTCAACGCCTACGCCAAGACCCCTGGCGCCCATGAAGGCGCCCGGGTGACCATCGACACCAAGACTGGCAAGGTGAGCGTGCTGGTGCCGGAACTGGACGAGGAGGGCACCCGGGTCGGGGAGTATGACGACACCCCGGAGGGCTTCGGGCGGGTCGCCGCCGCGACCGCGCGCCAGGTGATCTTCCAGCGGCTGCGCGAGGCGGAGGACGAGCTCAAGTTCGGCCACTTCTCGGCGGTGGAGGGCGACATCCTGACCGGTGTCGTCCAGCAGGACCGTGACAGCCGTACGGTGCGGGTCGACCTCGGCACCATCGAGGCGATCATGCCCCTGGCCGAGCAGTCGCCCGGCGAGGAGTACGCGCACGGCAAGCGGCTGCGTGTCTATGTGGTGAGCGTGCGGCGTGACCTGCGCGGCCCCCAGGTGGTCGTCTCGCGCACCCACCCCGGCCTGGTGGCCAAGCTGTTCCGGCTTGAGGTGCCCGAGATCGAGAAGGGGGTCGTCGAGATCAAGGCGATAGCCCGCGAGGCCGGGCACCGCACCAAGATCGCGGTGCTCAGCCACGCCCCCGAGGTGTCGGCCAAGGGTGCCTGCATCGGCCCGATGGGACAGCGGGTGCGGGCGGTGATGCACGAGCTGAACGAGGAGAAGATCGACATCATCGACTACTCCGAGGACCCGGCGGAGTTCGTGGCGCAGGCGCTGTCCCCGGCGAAGGTCACCGCAGTGACGGTGACCGACGCCACCGCGAAGGCGGCCCGGGTGATCGTGCCCGACTACCAGCTCTCCCTGGCGATCGGACGCGAGGGGCAGAACGCCCGGCTGGCCGCTCGGCTGACCGGCTGGCGGATCGACATCCGTCCCGACACCGCGGTCTAGGGGCCCGGCCGGGACAGGAACCGCGGCACCCAGCGCAGGAAGCCGGCGGCGCCCGCGAGCGCGACCACGCCCATCACCGCGGTGCCCACGGCCAGCCCGGACACCGCGGTGACCGCCGCGACCAGCACCGGGGCGATAGCGCCTCCGGCGTCGGTAAGGGTCCGCCAGGAGCCGAGGAAGGGCGCCGGGTCGCCGATCGGGGCCAGGTCGGCCCCCAGCGTCATCAGGATGCCGCTCGACAGGCCGTTGCCGACCCCCAGCACGGCGCCGAAGAGCGCGTACCACATCGCGGCCCTCGGCAGGTCGTGGGTGGGGGCCAGGGCGAGGAAGCCCGCGCCCATCAGCACCATCGCCGGCAGCGCGGCCCAGAGCCTGCCGAAACGGTCCATGACCTGGCCGCTGGCGTAGAACAGGGCGAAGTCGAGGGCCCCGGACACCCCGACGACGAGCGCTATCGTCCCGGCGTCCAGCCCGATCGAGACCCCCCACAGCGGCAGCACCACCTGCCGCGCCGAGCGCACCGCCGATAGTGCCGCGGCGGCGAGCCCGATCCGCGACAGCACAACGCGGTGTGCCCGCATGGTCGCCAGCACCCCGCGTGAAGGGGTGGGGGTGCCGAGGACGGCCTCGCCGGTGTCTGCCTCGTCCGACGGCGGCGAGGGGGCGGCGGCCTCGTGCTCGGGATCGGGGCCGAGGAAGACCAGTGCCACGGTGGCGACCAGGCAGGCGGCGAAGAACCAGATCGCCGCCCGCTCCTGCCCGAAGGCGATGACCAGCCCGGCAGCGACGAAGGGCCCGACGAACATCCCCAGCCGGAAGCTCCCGCCCAGCAGCGCCAGCGCTCGGGCGCGGAAGGACAGCGGCACCCTCATGGTCATGAAGGAGTGTCTGGCCAGGCCGAAGGAGGCCGCGCAGAAACCGACCAGCAGCACGCTTCCCGCCAGCACCGGCAGGCTCGGGGCGAGCGCCAGGCCGATGACTCCTGCCAGCGCGACCAGGCCCGACAGGGTCATGGTGAGCCGCTCCCCGATCCGGGAGACTGCCCAGCCGGCCGGCAGGTTTCCGGCGAGCTGGCCGACGACCAGGCCGGCGGAGATCAACGCCGAGGTGGCGACGTCGGCGCCGAGTCCGGTGGCGAGCACAGGG
This sequence comes from Actinomycetes bacterium, assembly GCA_023432725.1. GTDB lineage: Bacteria > Actinomycetota > Actinomycetes > Propionibacteriales > Propionibacteriaceae > Propionicimonas. Next base: position 3,479 of record JAEYUH010000226.1, read on the forward strand.
ATCAGCGGCACCACGGCGCCCTCGCCGAGGGCGAAGAGCACGGTGGGTCCGTAGATCATGGGAGCGAACCGCCAGAGCACGGCGGAGACGCGGTCGGTCACGCGCGCCACCCTAGCGACCGCCGCGGCGACAGCGCCGCTAGGCTGACCGCGTGGGCGAGGTGACCAGGATGTGCGCGGGCTGCCGTGAGCGCGCTCCGGTCACCGAGCTGGTGCGCCTGGCCTGGCAGGAGGGCAGGGTGGTAGTCGACGAGCGCCGCCGCCTGCCGGGGCGCGGGGTCAACCTGCACCCCGGGTGCGGTCCGCGGGTGCTGCGCAACCGCGGGGTGCAGCGGGGCCTGCGACGCGAGCTGGACGGCGGCCGGCTGAGGCAGTTGCTCGCCGATCTGGCCGGTGCCCCACCGGTAGCGGGTGGGCGGCAGTTGGCCGATTGAGCGTCAGCCTGCCGAGCGCGGTAGACTGATCGACGCGCGTCCGCCGCCGTGGCGGATACAACCAGAAAGTGGGCTAACGCTCATGACCACTCGATGAGTACCAAGAAATGAGCAACAACAACTAGCTGGTCCAGCGCACCGCGCGGACCTGAAGGAGAGTAGTGGCCAAGGTCCGCGTCTATGAGCTCGCCAAGGAGCTCGGGGTCGACAGCAAAGTCTTGCTGAAGACCATCAACGACATGGGAGAGTTCGTCAGGTCGGCGTCGTCGACCATCGAGGCGCCTGTCGAGCGCCGTATCAAGGAAAAGTTCGCCGCAGCGTCGGCAGCCCCAGCCCCCGCGCCGGAGGCGAAGCCTGCGGCCAGGCCTGCTGCCAAGCCCGCGGCACCCGCGGCCCCGGCAGCGCCGGCAGCGCCGGCAGTGCCCGCCGCCC
>JAEYUH010000155.1 GCA_023432725.1 Actinomycetes bacterium
CTGGCACCGTAGGTGACGTAGCGGGTCAGCCTGCCCAGCCCGACGTCCTCCGGTCTGCGGGTGGCGGCCGCCAGCCGTACCGCGTACTCCACCAGCGCCGGGTCGACGTAGACGGTGTCGGCCCGGCCCTGCAGGGCGAGCAGGTCCTCGGGCTGCAGCACCGCGACCGGAGGCTTCGGGCGGTGCAGCGCCCTGTCCACCACCACGTACTCCTCGGTGGGCGAGGGGTAGTCGACCAGCACTTTCAGCATGAACCTGTCGAGCTGGGCCTCCGGCAGCGGGTAGGTGCCTTCGGCCTCGATCGGATTCTGGGTGGCCATCACGAGGAAGGGCTCGGGCACCCGGTGGGTCTGGCGTCCGATGGTCACCTGGTGCTCCTCCATCACCTCGAGCAACGCGCTCTGCACCTTCGCAGGAGCGCGGTTGATCTCGTCGGCGAGCAGCAGGTTGGTGAAGACGGGGCCGAGCGAGACCTGGAACTCGCCGGTGGGCTGGTGGTACACCCGGGTTCCGACCAGGTCGGCGGGCACCAGGTCAGGGGTGAACTGGATCCGGTGGAACTGGCCGCCGATCGACGCCGCGAGGGTCTTCACCGCCAGCGTCTTCGCCAGCCCCGGCACCCCCTCCACCAGGACGTGGCCGCGCGCGATCAGCGCCACCACGAGCCGCTCCAGCAGCAGGTCCTGCCCCACGATCGTCTTCTTCACCTCGTAGAGCACCTGCTCCAGCGGACCGGTCGCCACGGCGAGGTTGCGGGGTGCGGTCTGGGTCATCCTTACCTCCGGTGGCTGGATCATTTCTGTGGTCCCCCCGGGCCGCCGACGGCGGCCCCGATCGGGACGGCGAGGCCGATCCCGATGAACGTCCGGTCCCCCGTCGGGTTCACCACCGCGACGACGATGCCCACGGTGGCCCCCGTGTCGTCGACCAGGGGGCCGCCCGAGCTTCCCGGGTTGACTGCGGCGTCGAACTGGATGAGTCCCTCAAGCGAGCCGCCGCCCGGTGCGGGCGCGCTGCGGTCGAGCCCCGACACCACACCGGTGGTGAGACTGGCGGTGAGGCCGAGCGGGTGGCCGAGCGCGATGACGTCGGCGCCGACGGCGAGGGCCTGGGAGGTCCCGAGCACCGCGGGCACCACCACAGCGGGCAGCTCAGCCGGTACCAGGGTGGCGATGTCGATGCTGGGGTCTGCCTCCGTCACGGCGGCGTCGGTGGTGGTTCCGTCGGCGAAGGTCACCCGGATCGTCTCGGCACCGGCCACGACGTGCCAGGCGGTGAGGATGGCGGCATGGTCGGAGATGACCAGCCCTGTGCCGTCCGGCTCGGTGGCACCGGCCGGGGCATCGGTCACCGAGATCGCCACCAGCGAAGGGGCCAGCAGGGCTGCCACCTCGGTCGGGGCGAGTGGGGTGGGGGTCGGTGGGCCCGCGGGCGAGGGTGACGGCTCAGGCTGCGACTGGGCCGTCCAGCGGCCGGCCAGCCAGGCCGCCACGACGAGGACGGCGACCGCGACCACGCCGCCGACCACCCAGACCGGACGCCACAGCGCTGCCCGGCCCGCAGCCGTTGGGCCCTGCATGGACGAAGCGTAGGCGGAGCGGGGGCGGTTTCACCCGGCCGGGCGGCTGCAATTGTGGGCAGCGGGCTGGACGTCCGTGCGCCACCGGTGTCGGCTGTTCGCCGAAGGCCACCGCTACGCAGCGAGGGCCACCCACCAGGGGTAGCCCTCGGCGGCTCGGGTGGTCCTCGGCGTGGGCTCAGCCGAGCCTGGTGGCCAGGTTCTCGTCGAGCGCGGCCAGGAACTCTTCGGTGGTCAGCCACGGCTGCTCGGGGCCGACCAGCAGCGCGAGGTCCTTGGTCATCCTGCCGCTCTCGACGGTCTCGACGCAGACCTGCTCCAGGGCCTCGGCGAAGCCGATCACCTCGGGGGTGTTGTCGAGCTTGCCGCGGTGCTTGAGACCACCGGTCCAGGCGAAGATCGAGGCGATCGGGTTGGTCGAGGTCGGCTTGCCCTGCTGGTGCTGGCGGTAGTGCCGGGTGACGGTGCCGTGGGCGGCCTCGGCCTCGACGGTCCTGCCGTCCGGGGTCATCAGCACCGAGGTCATCAGGCCCAGCGAGCCGAAGCCCTGCGCCACGGTGTCGGACTGGACGTCGCCGTCGTAGTTCTTGCAGGCCCAGACGTAGCCGCCCTCCCACTTCATCGCCGAGGCGACCATGTCGTCGATCAGCCGGTGCTCGTAGGTGAGGCCGCGGGCGGCGAACTCGGCGGCGAACTCGGTCTCGAACACCTCGGCGAAGATGTCCTTGAAGGCGCCGTCGTAGGCCTTGAGGATCGTGTTCTTGGTCGACAGGTAGACCGGGTAGTTGCGCATCAGGCCGTAGGAGAAGGAGGCCCGCGCGAAGTCGGCGATCGACTTGTTGAAGTTGTACATGGCCATCGCGACACCGCCGTCGGCGCCGTAGTCGGCGACCACATGCTGGATCGGCTCCGAGCCGTCCTCGGGGGTGAAGGTGATGGTCAACCGGCCCGCGCCGGGCACCTTGAAGTTGGTCGCCTTGTACTGGTCGCCGTGGGCGTGGCGGCCGATCACGATCGGCTTGGTCCAGCCCGGCACCAGCCGCGGGATGTTGGAGATGATGATCGGCTCGCGGAAGAC